>NZ_JAKGTF010000020.1:0-48432 GCF_022324735.1 Clostridium sp. YIM B02551
AATACAGAAATCATCTTCTTAAGTCTGCTATATAGTCTTTTTTTAAACTGTCCTTTACAACGGGTACATTTTACACAATAGGCATTACTGGCTTTTAACTTTCTATTTACTTAAGTCAACTTCTATTACTTTATCTTCGTAAATTTTGTATATATTATCTAAATATTTATCATCATTTCCTACATTGAAGGATATATGATAGTTCTTATCTTTACCAAAATACTTATTAAACTTTAATACAAATTTCTCATTATTTATGTTTTGGTTTACTATCTTCCTACTTTCAGGATTCATATTACTAACCTTAGAATTATTACCGTCGTTCTTTACTAAAAGTAGCCTATCTAATAAGTCCCCTCTTAAATATCCTTCAATATTTACTGCAACCTCTACATAATCTCCCTTATCCTCAATTGACTCAATATTTAATGAACCACTCTCACCTTTATAAAGTGAAACATCTTTACTTCCAATAGTATAACTTTTTCCGATCATAGTATTATAAGAATCATTTGATATCTCATAAGGAATAATTTTTATTTTACTAGGTATCTTGCCATTTAATTTATATCCATAATAAACTTCAGAGAGATTATCTCCATTTATCCATCTATTCATGCCATAATTACTTGATGATGATAGTAGCTTATTATTTTCATCAAGAACAATATAATTAATATAAGCATTTGGATTTTCCTTATCATTAATATCTTCTTTAGAACTAATATCCAGCTCAATAGGTGACAATGTAATATTTTTTATATTAAAATCTCCTATATCTAATTTATCTCCTTTATTAACATCGATAGTCTTAGTATCTTTTGCTAACTCTTCACTATTAACATTAATATCAAAATTCCATTTTCCTTCACTATTTGATATATTATAGATATTCCATTTAAAATTGAAGGTCTTGGGAAGCTCTTTTCCGACTCTCATAACTAACATATTTCCAGACCAATTCTTATTATCATCTTGAACCAAATATTCTTCTGAGGATATTCCCCCGTAACTAACAAGATCTTTATCATCTATTTTCATTTCATTTCCCCAAATGCCTGGCTTTTGATCTCCTGTTTTATCCGAATTTATGTTATAAAATATTCTAATGGTATGAGAATCTGATATTATATTTTCAATACTAACAGAATATCCACTATCATATACTTTTTTGTCTAAGATTTTTGAATATAGATCAATCTTCTCAGGGGTTTCTCCTTTTTCCTCAAAAGACTTAAGTAAGTCTAACACCTTTGCATAAACATTATACTTTGCTCCTAGTGATACTGATATTATTAGTGCAAGCCCAGCTATTAAAGCTAGCCTTCTAAAGTTAAATCTTTTTTTATTATTAGACTCAATTTGAAATTCCTCTTTAATACCTTCTTTCATTATCATGTCTAAAGTTGCTTCAACCCTTTTATTTACTTTTTCGCTTATTTCATCATTTGACTTATTTTCTTTTATAAGTTTATCTAAATTATCCATTATTAAACCTCCTTAAGCATACCATAAAGATTTTGCCTAGCTCTTGATAATCTTGATTTAACAGTACCGGCTGATATCTCTAAAACATTTGCTATTTCATCCACTGTCATATCTTGATAATAATAAAGTTCAATAATTACCTTATGTTTATGTGATAAGTTATCTAAGGCTGTTTTAATATCTAGATTTTCATACTTATCATTAAATTCTATCAGTTCAAAATCATTTTTATCTACAACGATAACCTTTGAACTCTTTCTTAATATGGAGTTACACTCATTCACTAAAATTTTAAGCAGCCAACTTTTAAAAACCATTGGATTTTTAAGTGTATTCATATTCTTATAAGCTTTAAGTATAGCTTCAGACATAGCATCAGCCACATCATCCTCATCTTTTAGAATACACATAGCTACTGCATTCATGTCTTTTTTATAAAATCTAATCAGATCACAAAAACTCTCTTTATCTCCAGCTATAGCATTATTTACTTTGTGAAATATAGAATCAATTTCTTCCGTCTTTCCTATTAAACTTAACTTCATGTTTACCCCCTTGTTTTTCACATTTCATAAATAAGATGCTAAAGATTTAGCTTTGGTTCCATTTATTTATAAAATAAAAAAGCTATCCTATTAACTAGGACAGCTCTAAAATCCTTGTTTTGTTTAACTTATTTCTCAAAATCCTTATATAACAAGCTTGGTTGTATTCCTTCATTGTCTTGGTATTTACCACTTGAATAATGGTCATATTCCCCTTCTATTGCATGGTAATATATTTGGCATATATCTACATCTGGATATATTCTTATAGGTTGAATGCAATGAATTTCTAATGTCCAATACCCCTTAAACCCAACATCACCAAAACCTGCAGTAACATGAACAAAAAGACCTAGTCTACCTACAGAAGATCTTCCTTCAAGCATTGGAACATATTTATCAGTTTCTGTATATTCCTTTGTTCTTCCTAAGTATAGCTTATTAGGCTCTAATACTAATCCTTTCTTAGGAATTATAAGGCTTTTACACTTATTTTCTTTTTTCATATCTAATGATACTTCTTCATATATAAGAAGTTCATTATGTAACTTAAGATTATAGCTATTAGGATTTAGCTGTTTTTCATTGAAAGGTTCTATTTTAATTTCGTTGCCTAGCTTGGCTTTTATTTCTCTTCCTGATAATATCATAAAAATTGCCTCCCGCATTTTACATAAAAAATCTTAACTCAATTATACATAAATGTAATCGTTTTTTCAAATATTTAACAATATTTTTTCAAAATAAAAATAGAAGTAGTTAAACTTCTATTTCCTCTATTTTTATAAAATTATCTCATACAATTTAAACCAAATTAGATGCGGTATGTTTAACCCTAAATCTACTGTTCCAACATATTTATAACCACACTTTTCATATAAAGCAATAGCAGGTTTATTATGAATTGAAACATCCAATCTAATAGATTTCATTTTCTCTTCTATACTATAACTTTTAGCAAAATCCATTAGCTTTTTGCCTACACCATTTTTCATATACTTTGGATGAACAACGAAAGTATGTATAACAATAATATCTTTATAATCAGCTTCGATTCCCCATGTTACATCTGAATATGCCTCTTCTGGCTCATGGCTAAGTATTACAGAACCTGCAATCTTATTATTTACTCTCAGTACAAATAAAGTTCCTGCTTTAATTCCATCTGCAGCAGTTTCTCTAATTGGATATATTCCCTTAATCCATCCAGGATAATTTATGCCGCTTTCTAAATAATCATTTAAATCATCATAGAGATGTTCTAGCTCATCTATATCATTTTCAGTTCCTTTTTCTATTTTATAATTCGTTGTATTTAAATCTATCATCTTTGTAATTCTCCTAGTAGTTATCTATTTATAAGTTTTTTTCTTCTAATACGCATAATAAAAGTTGTTAATAGCACTGCTAAAATAATTGAAGGAATAATATTTTGATTAAAGGTTCTAACATAATATTCTCTAAGCTTGTCCCAAATTGTCACCCCTTCTACCCAGTGAATTGCTGCAAAAACTGTACTTTTAACATATCCAACTATAAGATATGTACATAGTAATGAACTAATAAAAGTAACTATGACTTTTAAACTATATTTCAAAACTTACACCTCACTATTAAAGTTTCATATATTCTTGTTCACTCTTTACTTTCACTAAGCTAGTTATTAATACATATCCGAAAATAATCTGAAAAATTGCTAAAAAGTCACTTTTAATTAATAAAAGACGTAATATTGGATATGTGAAGGTTTGTTTAAAAAAATTAATTGGACTATATGCTAAAAATAACCCAAGTGAAAAATAAAGTGATGGCAATCCTAAGAAGATAATTTTAGGTAAATTAACTCTTAACTTTCCTTCTTTCCTTATCTCTAATAAAAATCTTTCAACTCCAAGTAATACTCCTAATCCTATAAATAGTACACTTGACCAAATTAATATTGGAATTACATTGAAGGTTACCTTACTTTCTTTATCTAATGATATAAACAACTTGCTTGAAAATAAAATATAACATGCAAATATTAGGGCGTAGATAAGATACATTAACCAGCTTTTCTTTTTCATTTTTACTCCTACTTTCAATTTTATTATTAGCTATTTATAAATCCTATGCTACAATAACCTCATAAATACATATTACGTAACCCACTTATATAATATTTTCTTAATTATACATAAAATAACAATACTTTTCAAATATTTTACATTGAGATTTTATAAAAAAACAGGAGTCTACTGACTCCTGCTAATTATTTTCATAACACTTTTTTACTCTCAAAAGATTAGTATTTATTTTATATAGAATATTGTTTCTATATTGTATTACCTTTGATATATTATTTTCAGTGTACTTTTCAAGCTTTTCCATAAATTCATCAGATGCTATTTCTTTTGAGTAAACCATGCCTAGTCCTTTTTCCCAAGAAGCTGTTAAGGTTGGATTTAATAGTGATGGAATAGACGCTTTTATAACCTCATATATCATTTCTCCTTTTTTAGTTGGAGTTAGAATTTGAGTTTTATTATTTGAAGTTAAATATTCTATCCTAATCAACTTTTTAATTATCTCTGCTCTAGTTGCCGATGTACCTATTCCACTTCCTTTTATTTGCTCTCTAAGTTCATCATCTTCTATAAGCTTTCCTGCATTTTCCATAGCTATTATTATCGATCCTGTAGTATATCTTTTAGGAGGCGTTGTTTCTCCTTCTTTTAAATTTAAATCTTTAAGTGGAAGTTTCTTTCCCTTTCTTAATTGAGTTATATCAAGTTCTTTCTCCTCCTGAGATTCTTTTCCTAGGATTTCTAGATACCCTTTCTCAACTAAAATCTTCTTTGTAAAGTTAAATCTTTCTCTATCCACTTCAACAGTTAAATTGGTTTTATTATATTTTGCTGGTGGAAAGAAAATACTTAAAAATCTTCTTATAACTAGCTCATAAACCTCTTGCTCTAAGGAGGTTAATCCCGATGCATTATATTCCCCAGTTGGAATAATTGCATAGTGATCTGTAATTTTAGAATCATCTACATATTTACTTTTTACTAGATTTTGTGACCACTTATTCTCTGATATCTTTTTAAGGTACTCTTTACACCAAGGTTCCGGATGATTCTTATATAATGCTGATAGGTTTTTACCTATATCCTTTGCTACTGCTTTAGATAATACTCTTGCATCTGTTCTTGGATACGTTAGCATCTTCTTTTCATATAACTTTTGAGCGATTCCCAAAGTTTCATCTGGACTTATTTTAAACTTCTTAGTACATTCATTTTGAAGCTCTGCTAGATTGAATAGCAAAGGAGGATTTTTAGTTTCCTTTGTTTTCTTTACTTCTACTATTTCGCCCTCATTAAAGGATTTTAATCTATTTATAAGCTCCTCAGCAGTTTTTCTATCCTTAAATCCAGTTTCGTTATATAGAAGTGGTGAGTTAAAATAGGTAGATCCTTCATAAACCTTCCATTCTAAATTTAACTCTGCATCATTTAATAAAAAATTACTATTTACCTTAAAAAACGGAGTTTTAACAAATTCTCTTATTTCTCTTTCCTTATCCACTACCATCGCAAGTACACAAGTCATAACTCTGCCAACTGCTATTACAACCCTATCCTCTTTTAATACTGTTCCTAAGTTTCTCGCGTAAATAAGTGTTAGTAATCTTGAAAAATTTATTCCTAGTAAATAGTCTTCCTTTGCCCTAAGATAAGCAGATGAACCTAATGAATCATAATATTCTAGAGGCTTAGCCTCTTTTATTCCTCTTTTTATTTCTTCTTCAGTTTGAGAATCTATCCATACTCTAAACTTTTCTTTTTTAGGGTTCCCCGCCATATGATCTACCAATCTATATATGTATTCTCCCTCACGTCCGGAGTCAGTACAAACGTATACTTTATCAACATCTTCTCTATTTAATAGACCTTTAACTATTTCAAATTGCTTTGAAACAGATGGAATTACTTCATACAAATACTCTTTAGGTAAAAAAGGTAATTGTTCAAGGTTCCAAAATTTTAATTTTTCATCATATTTTTCTGGATAACTCATAGTAACCATATGTCCTACGCACCATGTAAAAATAGCCTTATCTCCTTCTATATAGCCATCCTGCCTTCTTCCTTCAATTTTCAAAATGTTGTAATAATCCATAGCCACAGAAGGCTTTTCCATGACAAAAAGAGCTTTTCCCATATATTTCTCCAATCCAAATTAATAAGACTCCTCTAGATAAACTTAATGTTAGTTATCTATAAATAGGAGCCCCTAAATAAGCATTACTATTATACTATATTTTCGAATTTTTTTCAAAGGACATTAATATTTGCTTGTTGCTAAGCTTCATTTAATAACCAAATATAAAAGTTTAAAACCCCTGCAAATATTAGCCATAATAAATATGGAATTAGTAATATTCCTGCAAGCTTATCCTTTCTAAAAAACTTAATAAATGTTATTAAAACTAAAACAAATAAAATAGCTAACTCTATAAATGCTAGTCCATATAATCTAAAACTAAAAAATATAAACACCCATAAGTAATTAAATATTAATTGGATATAGTAAAAAAACATTGCTGAGGATACATCTTCTCCACTCATTCCAAGCATATAAATTCTGTAGGCTGCAACTCCCATTAATAAGTATAATATAGCCCATACTATTGGAAAAACTATTCCTGGTGGAGCAAAAAATGGTTTTGTTAATTCTATATATTGCCCCATTGTGTTTCTATTTAAGTACCCTACCAACGCCCCTCCAATTAGAGGCATAAAAACTTGAATTAAAAATGTGCTTATCTTAAAATTACCCTTAACCTTAAAAGGATTTTTCATAATATCACCTCTCTTCATAAAATAATATATGTTCCCAGTTATGTTACTATTCTTCATTTATGTGTTATAATTTCTTAAGAACTATAGATTATAAAGGTGGTTTTAGTATGAATATATTATTAGCTGAAGATGATAAAGACATTAGAGATTTGATAAGTTTACATCTCTCAACAGAAGATTTTGAAGTTTTTTTTGCTGAGGATGGCAGAAAAGCCATTGAAATTTTTGAAAATAATTCTATAGATTTAGCTATTCTAGATGTTATGATGCCTTACTTTGATGGTTTCGAGGTTCTTAAACATATAAGACAAGATAGTGAAATTCCAGTAATTTTCTTAACGGCTCGCGGTGATGATACAGATAAAATACTAGGACTTGGACTCGGTGCAGATGATTACATGGTCAAGCCTTTTAGTCCTGTTGAACTTAAAGCAAGAATACATGCTCAGTTAAGAAGATATTATAAATATTCTCCAGGTAAAAAACAAAATATTATAAAACTTGGCTATTTAACACTTGATAAAGAAAGTTGCCAGATATTTAAAGGTGACACTCTATTAGAATTAAATGCTAAAGAATTTAAAATTCTTGAGCTTCTCATTGAAAATCCAGGAAAAGTATATACTAAAAAGAAAATATACGAACTGGTTTGGGATGATACCTATTATGGAGATGATAATACAATAATGGTTCATATGAGTCATATTCGTGAAAAAATTGAAGAGGATTCAAAAAAACCAACTTATCTTAAAACTATTAGAGGAATAGGATATAAAATGGAAAGGATTGAGTAATCTTGAAGTTTCTAAAGCTAAGGAGAAGAAAAACCCTAGCAAATCTCCTTATGAAAAATTATGTCATATCATTTTTTCTTATGTTCTTTGTGCTTATATTATCTTTATTTATAAGTGCAATCATTGGAATGGTTTATTTTAAGGTAGATTTATCAGATCCTACCTCTCCTAAAAATTTTATGCAAGATGATTACACTAAAATCGATTCTAGTCCTATTTTGGATATGGATGGCTATATGGTTATCATTGATAAAAATGGTAAAATAGTTAATAAGCAGGGGCAAGTTGCAGCTCCCTTTGACAAAGACAAAATTTCAATTGCAGATATAAGCACGTTAATAAATTATAGTGAGAAAGAATCAAATTTTGTTTTGGATGTTAGAAAGAAAAACTTTCCATATGTATATAGAACAGCTTATAATCATAAAAATGACTTTTTGATGGTAATTGGTATTCCTTCTAAAAAATATACAGAGTTAGAAATAGCCCCTAAAAGACTTACAGTTAAGCAATTTATTCTTATTTCCTTTGGTATTTTTATGTTGTTTTTCCTTCTAGTTTTTTATCTTTATTCAAGGATAACTTCATCCTACTTTTTGACACCATTAAAGATATTAACCCATGGAGCTAAAAAGCTGGCTACTGGAAATTATAGCACTAGAATTAACTTAACCAGTAAGAACGAATTTAAAAATCTTGGTGATGCTTTTAACATTATGGCTTCAAAAATTGAAGAAGAAACAAATCTTAGAGAAAAGTCAGAGGAATCAAGAAAAAGATTAATTCTAGATATATCTCATGACTTAAAAACTCCGCTTGCATCAGTACTTGGCTACTCTGATTATTTAATACAAAATCCTGATTTACCAAAAGAAGATGTTATAAAATATCTATCTGTTATTAAGAGAAACTCTGAAAGATCAAACAATTTAATTCTTGACCTATTTGATTATTCTAAGTTAGACTCTTGGAACTTTACTCTCTCAAAAGAGAAAGAAGATATTTGTGAATTCTTAAGAGAATTTATAGCTTCATATATACCGATACTTGAAGAGAATGGCTTTGAATATGATTTTGATATTCCTGAAAAGGAAATCCCGTTGCTTTTTGATAGAAAAAATATAGATAGAGCTTTGGGAAATATCGTAATAAATAGTACTAAATATAATCCTAATGGAACTTTATTAAAAATATCCTGTTTTGAAAAAGATAATTATTTAAATATAATTATTGAAGATAATGGGGTTGGAATTCCTAAGGATGAAGCTCAAAGTATGTTTGACCCTTTTACACGTGGTGATAAGTCCAGAACCTCTGAAAATACAGGTACTGGCTTAGGACTAGCAATTACAAAAACTATTATAACTAAACATAATGGCACTATAACTCTAGAAAGTGAACTTAATAAAGGCTGTAAATTTATAATCAAGTTACCCTTAAACAACTTAAAAAGAAAATATAATTTAAAACCTTTTAATATGAATCTCATTTAAATTTTAAAATATGGAGTGAGTATGATAATGAAATTAAAATTTACTTCTCTGATTATGTTTTTTATGCTTTGTATGTCTTTTGTTGGGTGCACACAATCAGATAAGATTAATGGAGAACAAATAGGTAAAAATATAGAGAATGCTTTATCTATACCAGATAAAATTATTATCTATAATAAAAACACTCCAAAAGAATTAAATAAAACTAATTCTGAGTTTAAGAAAATAGTTGATTTAACAAATAGCAGATTTCATAGTAAATTATCTACTTCACAAGATATTATAGATGATACAATAATGGAAAACATCCAAAAAGATGGATTAGGGATGGAATTTATTTATTCTAATGAGCAAAAATTATCAATAAACGGAGATGGATTTCAACCATTTAAATACCATAAATTGTATTTTCAATTGACTAGTGAAAAGTATGGTAATGGGCAGGGTTCTTCTGTTCATACATTACAGTATGGAGATAAGAACCATTATAAAGATTGTTCAAGAGGGCCTCTAAGATATTCAGAAGAACTAATTAAAATAGTAGAAAACTTAAAATAAAATTTTAGAATTAATCACAATATTCATAAAGAGTAAGTTATGGGAAGTCAACTTGACTTCCCATAAAATTTAAATATAAATATCCGAAAATTCTATATCTATTTTTTCATCTACGTTACCTATTATAAAAGAATTGTTTTCACTCTCTAATATAGTTTCATCATATGGTAAAGTAATTAAGAATTCATTTCCAAAATCCTTTTCAGTATTTAAGATAAGCTCGCCACCTTGCAGCTCTATTAAACTCTTACATAAATATAAACCTAACCCACTACCTTCTTTATCTCTATTAAGTGATTTATTTATTCTTGTAAACTTGTCAAAGAGGTATGGTTTAATGTCCTGAGATATAGCTGGCCCATCATTTTTAACACTAATGTATAACTTATCTTCTTTATTACTAATATTTATATAAATATATCCATTTTCCTTTCCGTACTTAATGGAATTTGAAAGTAAATTCAAAACTGCTCTTTCAATAAATTCTCCGTCACAAGATGCAAAAATTTCTTCTTCTTCAGCATCAAAAACTAAAGTCATTTTTACTTTTCTTAAATATCTAACAGAAGCTTGTGCTACATTTTCCACTAGTTCTACTATGTTATATACTCCATACGTAGGAACCAAATACTCCTCAGATATTCTATTAGTATCTATAAAATTATTAATAGTCCTAATTAATCTCAGACAATTTTGTTTAATTACTCCACTATTCCTTTCAAGCGCTTCATAATTGTTATCAACTATATATAATCCTTTAACCTGTAAAGAAGAGTATATTAAATTAATAGGAGTTCTTAATTCATGTGATATATTTGAAAAAAATTGATTTTTTAATTTTTCCTCCGCTAAATTTTTTTCTAACTCCTCTTTTAACTTAAAGTTTTTATTATTTTCAGTTACATCCTTAATAAACAATATTTTAGCTTCAGCTTCTGATTTGAAAACATAAACCTCCAAATCTCTTACTTTGCCAAATATTTCTTTCTTAATAGAATTTTGAATATACCCACTTATAGAAAAATCAGTTAATTCTATTTCTAATATGTCTAAAATATCTTTTAAATGCCTTCCTTCTATATTTACATTGTATCCATTAATGTAATATCCAATGGATTCATTGGAATATGAAACTCTATCCTCGTTGAATATTATTATACCATCAGAAATTGATTCAATTAAGGATACATATTTATTTTCACTTCTAACCAAAATACTCTTAACTTCACTCAATATTTTCATTCGTTCTTGTAAGGTCCTATTCAAAACTACCTGTATTTTTTCTACCTCTCTTAGTTCTTTATATATTCCATTATAAGTTTTATAAAATACAAATCTACCTATAGCGTCATATAAAGTATAATAGAAAATATACTTTAGTATATGCGCCAAAACTAGTGTATCTAGATCAAACTTAAAATGTAACATTGCCACGAATTCATATGAAATTTCAAAGAACAAAATTAAATATAGGTATATCTGTTCTTTTCTACCTATAATTTCACGATTTTTAGCTATTAAAATTATTGTAATCAAAAGTAACCCATATAGTAACAACCAACAGTTAATAATATATTGAGTTACATCTTTATTCATTATTACACCTAGTTCAACTAATATTCCCGAAAGTGTAATTATAATAAGGAGAAATCCATAAGACACAAAGATAGATTTATTATTTACCTTATATTTTATAAACAATATAGATAAAATAATTAAACTATAATCTAAAAAGTTATTGCTTACCCAAATGAATATGGTGCTTATGAATGCGTTTTCTTCTGAGATTGAAGAATTAACAAACATAACATGCAGAAAGTCTAATGAACACATAAGAGGGAACCCATATCCAATATATTTAAAAACAGACTTTTCATTACTACTTCTGGCAAATGAAATCAATGCCATGGATAAACCGAGTGCAGTACATATAAATTCTATTAATATATGAAATAAGCTATAATTATTGGTGAATATATACAAAACAAGCAGAGCTATCAACAATGGAATAAAGATTCTTATTCCTATATTTTTCTTAATTTTACATACGTCTAAGTCAATCATTGTTATTTAATTCCCTTTCTTAAAAGTCAAAGTTACTGTTGTCCCAACATTTAACTTAGATTCTATTGTTATTTTTCCACCCTGAAGTTCAGTAAGATTTTTAACCACATACAAACCTATTCCATTTCCTACTTTGCCATATTCATTTTTACCTCTTTCATATCTATTGCACGCTTTATTCATAAATTCTTCTTCCATTCCTATACCATTGTCCACCACTCTTATTTTCACTTCTTCATCAATTAGAGAAATGCTTACCAAAATGGCTCCTCCTCTATTTGAAAACTTCAATGCATTAGAAATTAAATTTAGTATAATCCTTTCCACAAACTCACTATCCATATAAATATATATTTCTTCTTCTAAGGTATCAAAAATTAAATGTACATCCTTTGCTCTAGCATATTCTACTAAATTCATTGTTTGGTCTTCTATTACCTCAACAATATTTCCTAACTGCATATTTGGTTTTAAATAATGAGAAGTTAATTTTGAACTATCAATTAAATTATTTGTAAGTCTTATAAGCGATAAACAATTATCTCTAGATAATTGATTATACTTTTTCACTTCATCAATATTATTTTTTTCAATTAATAACTTCTCTAATTGAGTTGCTGAATATATTACATTTATTGGAGTTTTAATATCATGACTAATATTAGATAGAAAGTCTCCTCTTATTTTATCCTCTATTTTCTTTTGTTCTAGATTTCTTTTTATCTCTTCTATTTTCACCACTTCTGTTCTATCCTTAATTTGTACTAAACACTGGCTATCGTCTTCTGATAGCTGTATGAATTGAAATACTAAATAATATTTTAAGTCACCTTTTCCTAGTGTTGCTTCGTATATATTTGAAAAATCTACACTTGTCCCATTTTTACTAAATATCGCTTCATTAAAACTTACTAGGTCAGTAAGCTTCTTATTTATTACTCTTTTTAAATTTTTCGCCTCAAAATAATCCAGAAAGGCAGAATTTGCGTATATTATTCTACCGTTTGACAAGTTTAACATTAACATTGGTATAGGCAAATTTTTAAATAAATTTTTAAACATGTCCTCACGCTTAAATACTCTATTTTTTGAAGACTCCAGTTCAAGATTTTTGGATAGTATAACCTTATTTAATAAATTCAACTCATTATTTCTTTCAAACAGATCATTAAAAAGAATATCATAAGAGTTATTTAAGAGTTTTTGAAATATGCACCCATAAAATATTATTTGAGATGCTAATTTAATTAAATCATATGCAGGATTTAATATCATTTCTTTAAACAATACCATCTGTATTGTATTAATAATGAATGCTACTAAGATTATATATGAATATATCTTAAAATAGTTTATGTTCATCCCCTTCTTTATGCTGAAGTCGTTAAAAGAGATGACTGCATATATAAATACAGTTATAGCTAAACAATTCCCGATAATATTAAATAGATGTCTATTTGATATTGTTATTGATAGCGTAAAGCAAGCTATTAATGTTATTACTATTAATGAAATATATCTAATCTTAATATATTTCATATGGCTATTTCTAACAAAGTATGGTGTATAGGTTAACAATAAAGCAATTAAAATATCTGAGAAGAAATATATAAACTGCATATTTCCTTCAAAACTATTTTCAATAATCTCTGTTGGAACTAATTTAATAATATTAGCTATTGCTGATATAAAAAAAGTAATAGAAAAAAACTTAAAGTACTGACTCTTTATAATATTTGAAGTTGAATAAGTTAACATCATTATTGAAAAACTAACTACAATATATATTAATCCAATTATATTTCTTGTTAAATTCGGAATAATTATATTCAAAATTGCAATAATAAAAGTTGCATATATACATATAAGCGATATTTTTTCTAATATAACTCTATCTATATAGACAATTTTCTCTATCTCTTTGTTATACATATTTAATCCTCCTACATCTAAATTTTACCTAATCTAATGTAAAATGTGAATAAAAAAGTTATAAATTGTAATTTTTTTATTAGTTAATTAAAATTTACTTAATATATTATACAAATCCTCTGTTTTTACTTGCTTTTCTGCTAATTATTTCAAAAGGGGGTGATTATTATATTAAAAGAATTTAAAGAATTTGCAATAAAAGGAAAGGTATTGGAGTTAGCAATCGGTGTTGTAGTTGGTGGTGCATTCGGTAAAATTGTAACTTCTTTGGTAAATGATATTATTATGCCAATTGTTGGTGGCCTAACTGGAGGTATTAATTTTACATATTTAAAATTTGTAATTAAAGAGGCTAATGGAAGTTTTCCAGGAGTTACACTTAACTACGGTAATTTCATCCAAAATGTAATTGATTTTCTTATAATTTCTTTTTCAATATTCCTATTTGTAAAATCTATAAAAAAATTAAAACAACAGGATGAGGAATCAAAATCTGAGAAACCATCAGATGAGGTTCTGCTTCTTCAAGAAATTAGAGACCTTCTAAAGAATCAAACACAAAAATAACTATCTATATTACTAATTCAAAATAGATAAGCAGAAGCTATTAATACAGCTTCTGCTTATTTTTATAAATTCGGCTATTTATCATTTATTTCATTTTCTACAAATTCTTTAAAGCAATTCATATTAGTTATCTCTTCAAGTTCTTCATCCTCTAATATATATTTTAAGAAGTCTGGATATATCTTAAGTGCTTCTATTAGATCATTATAAGCTTTGTGATTTTCGCCTATTAAAGTATAGAAGCAACTTCTATTATAATACAAGAAATGTACTTCCTCACAATTTTCAATTCCTTTTGTTAGAACCTCTATTCCTTTTTCTGTATCTTTATATTTATAAATTACTGCAAGATTTAAGTAACTATAAGCGTAAATAGGATTCATTTTTATTGAACGATTATAAAAACCTATAGCTTTATTAAGCATATTAAATTTAAAGGCAATAACACCCATATTAAATAATGCTAAATAATTATTCGGCTTTATTTCAAGAGCTTTAGAAAATCTCTTATATGCTAAATCATTTTTGCCTAGTGCTTCATATATTGATCCTACATTAGTATTTGCCCAAAAATCCATCGGATTTAATGAAAGAAGTTTTTCATAAGTTATAATTGCTAACTCCTCTTCCCCACATATGTCATAAACATTTGCAAGAAAAAAATATGCTTTATGATAGTTAGGACTTATATATATTGCTTTCTTATATAATCTAATTGCCTCATCATAGAGTTCATCTTCATCATATATAACTGCTAATCCATAATAAGCTCTTTCCTCATTTTCATCTATCCTTAAGGCCTTATTATAAAATTCCTTGGCAATATCTGATTTTCCTAATAAGTCATAAATTAAAGCTATTTCAATAATTATATCTACATCTTCTTCATTAGATAATTCATTAGCCATACTAAATAAATCTAACGCTTTAACTAATTTATTATCTTCTAATGCATTATAAGCTCTTTCTACATATTTCTGTATTAAAACATCTTCCTTCATTTTATCACCTGCTATATGAATTATACACTTTCATTAAAAATAAAAAAAGAGGGTATTACCCTCTTAAAAACTATATCGAACTTCCAAAATACCGTTGCCCTTCTTTTGACACCTATCTCTCGATAGGTGGGTGTCCTCACTGATGCATATGTGTCCTTGCCACTTGGACTTATGGGACAATCTTGCATCTAGGTATTTGAACTCCCGTAAATAAACTGTAGGTTCAAAATAAGAGCCTGACAAATACCTCAGAAGTAATTCTTTGTTTTTCTGATATGATTATAAAACATAATAACCACAAAATCAAATTTAAATAATTGAAATTACTTAAGAAAACAAGAGTTTAATTAGGCTTAACCTTTCTAATATAGCTATGAACGTAAAAATTCATCAATTAGCTTCCTTGCAATTGATAGATTATTTGGTATATCAGGAAGCTTATCTTTTTTAAACCATTTAGCTTCTCCGATTTCAGTGCCATCAACCTTTATTTCCCCGTTTTCATATTCAGCTGTAAATCCTATCATTACAGAATTGGGGAATGGCCATGGTTGGTTTCCAAAGTATTTAATATTCTTAACCTTAATTCCCACTTCCTCCATAACTTCTCTTTTTACACTTTCTTCAAAGGTTTCACCTGCCTCAACAAATCCAGCAATTACACTAAACAAACCTTCTTTAAAGTTCAAGTTATGAGCAAGTAAAATCTCATCTCCTTTTATAACTGATACAATTATTGCTGGAGACAATTGAGGATAATATGTTGTTCCACAGTCATCACACTTTTTAGCTCGTTCTTTTTCTAATCTACGAATTTTACTTCCGCATTTTCCACAAAATCTATTGTTTTTATCCCAATTTATTATTTGTTTTCCTCTTCCTAGTAATAGAAAAAATCTCTCACCTAAAATTATTCCTAATGATCTTATATCAATAAACTCAAAAAAAGGACTATTATCTAACTTTTCCTCTGTAATTTCACATGCGTAACATTCAGTTCCCTTTAAGCTTCCTATGTAGAACTCTTCTTTTATTCCCAAAAAACTAATTTTATCATAGGTTGGTATTTTAACTTTATCATTTTCTTTATAGATTAAAACCCTATCATTATTAAAAACAAACCATAAATCCCTATCTGTTTTATCTTTTTCAGAAACTACTCCTGGAACAAAATCTAAATATTCTTCTATATTATTCATTATAAGGCCTACTTTCATATTAGAATTTTATTAATTATTATTATACATCTTTTCATATAAAAAAGGAGCATTTCATATTGCTCCTTTAATTATGTATTATTAAATTTTAAATTTCTTAACCATTTCATTAAGATTCATAGCAAGCTCAGCTTGACTTTGTGATGCCTTAGAAACATCATTTATTGATACTGTAATTTCACTAATACTTCTTAAAATCTCATCTGAACCAGCAGCTGATTCTTCAGCAGTTGCAGTAACATTTTCAATGGCATCAGCAACTTGTCCAACTACTTCATTGATTTGTTTTGAAGATTTTGCAATATCTTCAATTATACCATTTACGAATTCAGCATCCTTTTCATATTGAATTCCAGTATTCAATAATAATTCAAAGCTTGGACTAACATCATTAGCTAAATACTCTAAAATATCCTGACCACCTGAAGAAAGATTAGCAAATGCATTTCTAACTTGCACTACCATGTTTTGTATTTGTGCTACAGCTTCAGCCGATTGTTCAGCAAGCTTTCTTATTTCATCAGCAACAACTGCAAAGCCTTTCCCCTGCTCCCCAGCTCTTGCTGCTTCAATAGCCGCATTTAATGCTAATAAATTAGTTTGTGATGCAATTTCACCAATAGAATCAGCCATAATTCTAACTTCATCTACAATCTTACCTTCTTTTATTGCATTTATAATATGCTGACTTTTTTCTCTATATATTATCTCATTTGCTTCTATGTTCTTTGTAGCTTTAGCTTTTAAATCTACTGCCCTTTTTTTAATTTCAACCACAGACTTATAAGAATCATTTGCTTTATGTTCAAGTTCATTTGTTGTTGAATTAATCTCTTGTGTAGAAGCACTAACTTCTTCAGTTGTTGCACTTAAGTCTTGGGATCCCTTAGCAATTTGTTCAGTAGATTCATTTACTATTTCCATCCTTGAAGAAACCTCTTCTGAAGTTGCAGATAATTCTTCACTACTAGAACTTATACTATAGGCACTATCTGAGATTTGAGATACCAATGTTCTTACATTTTCTGTTGCATTATTTAATGCTTCTGATAATACTCCTAATTCATCATTGGAATCCACCTCTATTTTATGGGATAAATCACCTGCTTCTAGAGACTTTGCAAGATTTAACACCTTCTTTATACTTTTAGCAATAGATTGAGATATAGCAAATGCCATCACTATTCCTGCTAAAGTTGCAACAACTGCTAGTATTAACATAATATATAGAGTTGTCTTAGAAATCCCATTACTTTTATCTTTATTTGTAGCAGCTTGATTATTTATTTCTACTATTAACTTATCAACAGAAGAGGTTATATCTGCTCTAATGGATGCTGTATTCTTGCTTAATTCCATTGCTTCATCATATTTTTTATCTTTCACTAAGTTAATTGTGTCATCAACAGCTACTCTATATTTATTTAATCCATCTTTTAGATTTGATAACAGTGTCTTTTCGTTTTCTGAAAGATTTGTCTTTTCATAGTCAGCTAAAATACTATTATCTTCAGTTCTAATTTGACTAATACTATTTACTGTCTTATCAACATTATTAGAATCTCTGCTTTCCACTAAATTAATTATATCTAATCTTGAAATTAATATATTGGAGTTGATTTTTTCAATATTCTTTAGTGTAATAAAATTATCATTATAAAGAGTATCTACATTTGAGTTAATACTTTTAAGTCCATAAACACCAAATCCACCAACTACCACAATAAAAAAAGTTAATATCGAGAAAGAAAGAACTAATTTTTGTTTTATTCTCATATTTTTATACCATTTCATATGTTTATCCTCCAATTATCAATAGATAATGATTACTTATTAATATTATATATCACATCACTAATATTATCAATTTAATTCTGGAGTTTATATTTTCCCTTTTTTATTGAGCTATTCCCACTCTTTCCATATGCTAGATTCGAATCCTACTGTTGCATTTTTACCATTTCTAACTATTGGAGTTTTATATAATTTAGGATTATTTAATAGTAGCTCTTCTCTTACTCCTTCGCCTCTAATCTTATCTAAATTTAAAGTTTTATATTCCTTTGCCTTTTCATTTATAAGCTTATCAAGTCCTACCGCTGCCTTAATTGTTTCTAACTCTCTTTTACTTATAGCCTTTTGATTTAAATCTATAAACTGGTATTTTATTTTTCTCTCTTTAAAATATCTTTCTGCCTTTTGTGTATCAAAACATTTCTTTACTCCGAATATCTGTATATTCATTTAATTACCTCCACATTGCTTTTTCTAACATCAAATATGTTATCACAAAAACCTTAAAATAAAAATAAGAGAAGCTTATAAAAGCTTCTCTTAAACTTTTCTTTTACCACTCTCTACCAGGATCATCTGCCATATTATTAACTGTACCCTTAGGATATAAAACTGAGTAATGATCTAATTTAGTATCATTGCTGCCTGAGGTACCTGAAAACACAAATAAAATTTTAAAATCCGTACTCGCTACATAACCTAATATCTCTTCTCCATTTGATTTGACATTATAGGCAGGATTTCCAAAATATTTTTTTACCATTTGAAGTGTAACTCCATTTAATTTTTTATCATAGGATCTAACTTCAAATACTTGATCTCCTTTATTAGAGCCAAAGACAACATTACGCTTTGAATATGTGGTATACATACCTTTTGCTGCAGAAACCCACTCTGATTTATCTGCTTTTCCCCAAGCTTTTTCTACATCTTGAAGATTTGTAGTCTTAGCCTTAAAATCACTGTTTATTATTTTTCCTTGTTTAGCTAAGTTTTTTATACTTTCAAGTAATGAATTTTGAGTATTATTCCCTTGTTGCTCTGAATTATTAGTATTATTATTTGCTGTATTTCCTTCATCCTCTTTTTCATCATTTGTTGAATTTTGACTTGTGTTATTATTTTGATTATTATTAGCAGTTTTATTTGAATTTGAACAACCAAACATTGAAATTAATGTAAAAGTTAGTATAGTACTTATACATAATGCAATAAAGGATCTTTTAGATCTATTCATAAAAATTCTCCTTTTTCTTATATTTGTACATAAATTATTTCACTTATATTTTACCCTAATTTAGCTCTTTTAGTTACTTATTAATTTAATATTCATATAATGAAATAAAAACCCAAAAGTGGTGTTTATGATGAACAAGATAGAAACAAAAGATTGGACAATTCTTATATATGCAAATGGAAATAACGACTTATCTTCTATAATGTTAAAATCAAAAATATCAGCAGAAAAAATAGGCTCTACAAAAAATGTTAACGTAGTAATGCAAATTTCTAGAGAAAGCTCGGAGTTATTAAGTATTCTTAAACCTGAAGCCTTAGTAGATAATATTAATGAATACTGGACTGGAGTAAAAAGGTATTACATTCAAAATCCTAATTCAAAATTATTAGCAGACTTAGGAAATATCTGTATGGCAGATCCCAATAACTTATATGAATTTATAAAATGGGGTATAGAGAATTATCCTTCAAATCACTATGCACTAGTCTTATCTGATCATGGCGGTGGATTTATAGCTGCTATGCCTGACTTAAGTCAAGATAGGCCTTATATGATGGGAATATATGATCTTTGCAAAGCAATTAATCTGATATACCAAGATATTGGTGTTCAGCTTGAAATTCTTATGTTCGATATGTGCTTTATGAATACACTGGAGATAATATATGAACTTGGAAAAGAAAAAATAAATACAGTAAAATCAGTTTTGACTTATATTAAAACGGGTCCCTTAGAGGGCTTAAATTATTATAAACTAATTAAGTTTTTTGATGAAAATCATAATGAATTAAACAATAAATTATTCCTAAAAAATCTTATTGATAGCTTAAGTTCAAATCTAGTTGCACTAGATATTGATAATGATAAACTTATTAAATTAAAGGAATTAGTTAGTTCAATGGCTTACTTTTATCTTAAAAATAATAATTGTAATAGTATAAATGAATCATTAAATTATACAATAACTAAAAAATCATTCTGGCATATGTATAAAATAGAATTTGAAGAAAAACTTAATGATATAACTATCTATAATAACAAATTTCTAAATGCCAAAAATAATACTTTAAATGTTATAGATTTAACCACTAAGCATAATGTAAATAAAGAAGTTTTAAGTAAATATGAGGACTGTTACTATAAATTAGCCTTTGCAAAGGATAATTATTGGTTCAATTTATTATTTGATAAACCTATAGACTGTAAATATGAATCCAGTATAGAAGAATCAACATTAAACCCTTTTAAATTAGATAGATATGAGCTACTTAAAATTATTACTGCTGTAAATCCTTCTTATAATGAAGAAGAGAAAGAATTAATACTCAAAAGATTATGTGCTTATAAAAAATGGACTAATCTTAAATAAATAATAAAGCCGTACTATCTTACTAAGTATGGCTTTTAATAATATTATGTTCATTACTTAAAATTTATCTCTTAAACTTTTGTATGATGGATACTTTAATGATATAATTATTTATTGTCGCAAAGTAATGACAAATAAAAAAAGTAAAGTGAGATTATAAAATGAAAAATGAAAAATTAGAAAGAGCAATAAATAGAATAGATAGTGATATTGCTGCCATGAACACAGCTAAGAAGTACTTATCAAATGTAGAAGAAATACATCAGGTAGTTGAAACCTTAAACAATAAAAGACAATTATTAGCTAATGAAATATATGCTGAAGATCATAAGTGTTATTTCGAATGTCGCGAAGTTATAGAATCAATGATGGAAAAAGATTTAGGAAAAGAAGAACAGGCTCAATTGCTAGAGATGATAAAAGAAAAGTTTGGTAGACAATCACCAAATGTAAGTAAGAAAAGTAGCGGTCTCAATGCTTGGTTAAAAGAACTTAGTATCGAATATAATTGGTGCCATGATGAAGGAACTGATTGGGATAAATTAATTATAACTGGATTTGGCTTATATAAATAAATTAAAATAAAATTCATTGAAGACCTTCTTATTCTTAAATAAGAAGGTTTTTCGTTAGAAGAAAACCTTACCAGAATTATTTTTATAAATTATGATATACTAATAAAGAAATGATTTTTATTAAGGAGGCTATTTCAATGGTACAAGATAGCACTGAAAATTTACTTAAGAATGAGCTTAATTCTAGTACCAAGGTTATAAAAGAATTTATTAATATGAATAATATTAATTTAAATGTGGCTAATGATATACTTAATAATACTCAGCTCAATGATAAAAATTATAGTAAAGAAATCAAAAATATTACTCAATCTAGAGAAATAAAAACTTATATATAATGTAATGAAACAAAATGAAGATTATGAAAAATAAATTAAAGGAAAGCTCCTTTTGTTGTATTCTACAATCAGAGCTTTCCTTTATGATTTTTACTGAGTGTTATTATTTTCTTCTACATACTTTTTAAAGTTATCTAAGATAGACTGCCATCCTCTTTGTTGGAGTTCAATTGAATTAGTGTCTTCAGCTTCAAAGTTTTCCATAACTATGGTCTTATTTGATTTGTTAGCAAATGATATCCTTACTTTTCTACCATCTCCCATTGTATAAGATATTAATTCGTTTAATTTTACTTCATCATATACTCCACCAAAATCAAATCCAAAACTTCCGTCTTTTGCTTCCATTCTAGAAAGGAATTTTCCCCCTGCTCTCAAATCATTTTCCGCAAAAGGAGTATGCCAATCTTCCGTAGCACTATTCCATTTTTTTATATGTTCTGGCTCTGTCCAATACTTCCATACTTTTTCTACTTGTTCATTAATTGTAGTTTCAACAGTTATTGTAGTTTTTTTATCTGTCTCCATTCTATTCCTCTCCTTTCTAAATATTTATTTCTTTTATAATACTTCAAAAACAGACCAAATAAAATTCTTTTTTCTAAAATATAACACAATTCTGTATATTTTACATATCATATATTCAAGAATAACTTACCACCATTAAATTTTATAACTATATATAATAAGTCGGTACTTAAATATAAGGTGGTGAAGACTATGCTGCAAACTACTCTTTATTTACTATTAATAGCCCTTATTAATAGTTTTGATAATATTGGAATAAGAATTGCCTATAGCATTGGAGGGATTAAGGTTCAGCTCAAGAAAAATTTTCTTATATCATTAATGGCATTTACTGTTGCGTTTACTTCCTCTCTTTCTGGTAGCTTGATCTCTAATTTCTTAAGCGATAATGTAGCCTCATTCCTTAGCATGCTTCTAATCTCAGGAACTGGTATCAAAATTATGCTTGAACCATTCCTAAAAAAGAAAGATATTACTGAGCAAGTAAAAACATTAAGCTATAAAGAATCTATTTCTATTGGACTTGCTTTAGCACTTGACGACATTGGTGGTTCGGTAGGAGTTGGTTTAGCTGGTTATCATCCTCTTGCAGTAGGTTTAGCTTTCTTCTTAGTAAGTTTTCTTATATTTTTCTCTGGTAATTATGCAATAAAGATATTAAGTAAATTTAAAATTGATAAAAGAATTGCTACTGTTCTAGCTGGTATATTAATGATTGCAATGGGAATATCTCAAATTTTAGATTGAATTTTCTTTATACCTAATAGGGGCAGTATTAAAAAATATTGTCCCTACTTAAAATATATTTTTATAGTTTTTTCTCAAAATCTTCAATCATTTTTTTAACCATCTGCCCACCTAATGGTCCTCCTATTTTTCCAGCTTCCTTAGTTGTTATATCTCCACTATATTCTTTATTTAAATCCACTCCCACCTCTTTTGCTGCTTCTACTTTAACCTTATGTATCCCTTCCTTTGCTTCAGGTACTAATATTTTATTACTTCTTCGAGCCATTTTAGTTCCTCCTTAATACATAGTCATACAATTAATCATTACTATTGTCTGTAAATATTAATTAACTACACCTCTTTATTTGTGGAAATAGAGCCATGACTCACCTCAAATTTTTATAAAAAAATTAAACACATGAAGTGCTCTTATTAGCACATCATGTGTTTGATTACTGATATTTTATGGTGCAGGTGACGGGACTTGAACCCGTACGTTCGTAGAACACACGCCCCTCAAACGTGCCTGTCTGCCAGTTCCAGCACACCTGCTTATACACTGTTACTTATATATAATAATTTTTTTATAAGCTTTTGTCAATTGTGATACTATAAATCTGCATTCTTTTTAGCTAAAAAAATTAGTGCATTTAAATTGTCATAGGAATATACTGCTTTAGTTTGTTCATTTCCAAAAGAACCGTAGATTTCGCTATCTTTATTTTTAACTTGGAATTCTAACATTCTTTTCTTTATTGCATTAGCCTCAGTTTGTCTATTTGCATTTTCAAATATTTCCCCACAAATTGAATATAATGAAGTGGACTCATAATCACTTGTTCTATTCCCGTTAAAATCATATTTTATATATAATTTATTTTCTTTACTGAATTCTTTCCATAGCCAATCAAGCTCTTTTGAAATATCAACACCAGCTGATTGCAGGTTTTTTAATGAAATTAGTGAGTATACTAGCTCTACTTCCTTTTCATCTGAATACTTATTTTCTTTAGGCAAGTAACTTTTCTTAAATAAAGGTACTCCTCTAACAGGTTGTCCATCCTTCAAAATATCTAAAGACTTCTCATAAATCTTCTTCCATTTAGAATTGGATTTCTCCAATAATTCCATAGTTTTAAGATCTAAATAGCACAAAACAACTAAATTACTTGATGATGTACCATCATTAGAATCATATATATATCCATTCTTTGACACCTTCTTCAATGTATCTTGTGCTATACTAATTGCAAGATACTTATATTTAAAGTCCCCCCATCTATCATATGCATAAAGCAAGCTTTTTACTATCCTTAAATCATCAATAGTAGACGAACTTTTATTCGTTTCACTATTATTGTATCTCCATGCAAGCAAACCATTTTTCAATCTCATTTTATTTTTAACTATGTCATAATTATTATCAAATTGATCTTTTTCTCCTGAGTTAACTAAATAAATCATCCATAACCCTTGTGATTCAGATAAAACTGTATGCCCTTTGGTTATATCTCCTTGATCAGGCTCATCAATATAATTGGTATATACTCCGTATCCTTCCTTATACATTTTATCTTTTAAAAAGTTATAACTTAAAACTTCTTCTTTTGACTTTTCTTCTGTTTTCCAAGATATATTTAAATTCAACTTAAAAATATATGGCTTAACAATAACAAAAGTCACAGAAAATATAATTATCATGATAATTAATATAATTTTTATAATTTTATGTTTCTTCATATACCCTCACTAATTAAGAAAAAGCTTTTCTCTTAATCTTCCCCCAACTATTTCTTTTCTTTCTAAATTTTAAAATTCCTTCTAATCTAAATAATACTGTAAGCTGCCTATATCCAAAATTCTCTAAAACTCCAAAAAAACTTAAACGAAGCAATTGCCTTAAACTTGGATATTTATTAAATGTGTATTCTTCAAGCAAAATTGCTCCTATTGACAAAATGATTCCATAAAGTATTGATGAAGTAAGAAAAAGAATAAAAAACCTTAAGTCTAAAAATCCAAAAATAAAGGAAAGAGGAATTAAGAAATAACCAATGACCTCAATTAATGGACCTGTCATTTCAAAAATCCAAAAATATGGAGCTGCAATAAGCCCTATTGAGCCATATTTAGGATTTAATAAAACTCTCTTGTGCCTAAACAAGCTGTCCATAAGTCCTATTTGCCACCTTACCCTCTGACTTTTCAAATCTTTTATCCTTTCTGGTGCTTGTGTCCAACATACAGGATCTGGTATAAATTTTACCTTATATTCCCTCTTGTTGGCAAGCATATATTCATGTAATTTCATTACAAGTTCCATATCTTCTCCTATAGTTCCTACACTATACCCCCCTACTTCTATAACTTCTGCCTTGCTAAATGCACCAAATGCTCCAGATATTATAAGCAGAGATCCCATGGCATCCCATCCCATTCTTCCAGTTAGAAATGCCCTTAAATATTCAATAATCTGAAACATTGCTATTCTATTTTTAGGAAGATCTATTTTCTTTATAATTCCATCTCTTATAGAACTTCCATTTGCAATTCTAACAATTCCTCCAACTGCAATAGTTGCTTTATTTTCGATAAATGGCATTGTAACTCTTATCAAAGAGTCACTTTCAATTATAGAGTCAGCATCTATTGCAGCGAAAATAGGATACTTTGATACGTTTATCCCTGCATTAAGTGCATCAGCTTTCCCTCCATTTTCTTTATCAACCAAAACTAAGTTGGGAATATCTATATTTTTGTAAATTCCTTTTATGTTTTGAGTTTTAACTCTATATCGTATTGGTTGTTTTAGCATAACTAAATCAAATGCCTCAATTACTTTTTTTAAGGTTTCATCTTTTGAACCATCATTTATTACTATAATTTCAAAATTAGAATAGTTTAGGGATAACAAGGACTTAATATTGTCCACAATGGTTTGTTCTTCGTTATATGCAGGAACTAACACGGAGATAGGAAGCATATTTTCCGATGAACTGTATTTTTTATAGTCAGAATATATTATCTTTTTAATATAATCCGATAAACTAAAGGCAGATAGTATTAATTGAATGAAATATATAGAATTAATTAATAAAACATAATATAAAATAAAATTATTAAAATTGTAAATAATTCTTCCAATAATACTCCAGCTCATATTCCACCTAACTTTCTTTCATTGATAAATAATCTGAAAATAAATCGTATAGTTCTTTCTTATTTGGCTCCCTTGAATATTGGAATACAAATATATCTTGAGTCAAACCGCTTCCTTCAAGTGCTGAAACAATACTATCTTTTGCAAATTCATCATCACTCATAAATATATCTCTAAGTTTATTAATCCCCGCTTTTATACTTATAATTGAATTAGCAGAATTATATCTAACCCACCATTCACTATCAGAAAGTGCATTAATTAAAGCATCCAGTGCTCTTTCGTCTCGCATAGCTCCAAGAGCTTTTGCAGCTGCAGACCTAACCTCCCAATTTCTATCTTTTAACTTATTTAATATTTGATCCATAAATCTCGTATCACCAGTTTTACCAATTGCTTTTATTGCTGCTATTCTTTTTTCCTTATTTTCATTATTAATAAATCTTGCTATATTCTCATTTAATGTAGGTACCATATATCCTCCTGTGGTTTTTATAAATACAGTAGATACAAATACATTAGGGAAATCCAGCATTTTATTAAATAATCCTAGCTTATCACCTTCAAAGCTATCTATTATTTCAGTTAAAGCTCTCTCACTTAAATTAAATTTATTTCCTAAAATATTAAATGCCTCTATTAAAGCTTCTTTATCGCCTATTTTTGTTAATGCCATTAATACGTTATATCTTATATCAATGGATCTTATTCTAAGGACTTTTAATAGATGTTCTGTGGCAGCTTCATTTTTAAAAATTCCAAGATTTTTACATGAATGAGCCACTTTAAAATAATCTCTACTTTTTAAATTTTTAAATTCATATTCTAGAAGTCCTATATTATAGCATACTTCACTCATTCTTTTTGATATTATTCCAGTGTAAATATTGCTATAAAAAGCAATTCTATCAATTATAATTCTGCGTTTAATCTTATTTTTTACTAACTTACTTAGTTTTTGAATTTCTTCAATAGTACCCTCTCTTTTCTCTAAATTAATCATAAATTCATCAAAGAAATCCACTATATCCTTATAATAGCTTTTCGACTTTTTATGAATATATTTTTCCAAAATTTTTTGATAAACTAGGTAAATGTATAAAATAAGTATAAATCCTATAAAAAATACAATTGAATAATAAACTAATCTTTCCATATTACCTCTTCTGTAACAACTTATTAATCCTTGCATCTAATTCAATTGGTGAGGCAGGTCTGCTTAAAAAATCATCTGCTCCTTCGTTAAATGCTCTCTCAATTAATGTTTCACTTTTTTGCAATGTAAATACTATGATTTTAGTATCTTCATTTGCTTTTTTAACTTCTCTTATTATTTCAACGCCTGTCATTCCAGGGAGTATAAATTCTGTTATGACAATATCTATTAAATATGCTGATAAAATTTTATGTAAAGTTTCCACATCATTAGCTGTGTATACCTTAAAATCTTTATTTTTATATCTTTTTTTAATTATCTTTAAAAATTCTTTGTCTTCGTTTATGATAAGAATACTCTTTGAATTTATCTCAATATTCTTATCACTTAAATATACTTTTCCTCTTTCCTTTCTCTTAAATTTCAATAATTCAATTAGTGCTATCTTTAAAATATCTTCCTCTTCTTGAAATTCTCTAACATTGCCAGTTATACTTATTTCTCCTTTAAATTCATTAGATAACTTACTAACCTCATTTGCAATTTCCTCTCCAAGCTTAAGCACATATAATGAGGTTTTATTCGGAAATACCATTAAAAACTTTCCTCCAGATATTCTGAATATAAAATCTCTTAGCGCTAATTTATCTTTTAGTATATTTGTTATTTTTTTAATAACTTCATTTCCTGCTAATTTTCCAATGTTCTTATTAATAGCGGATAAATCATCTATATCTACTATCAAAATTGATAACTTTGACTTATCTTTCTTAGATATACCTATCTCTTTTTTTAGCAATTTCTCTCCATAAGTAGCTGTATACGTGCCTGTTAAAGAATCATATATTAAGGAATTAACATATTCATTATAAATACTTATAATGTTCTTTAGTTTTAAGACTAGTTCTTTTGAATTTATTGTTTCCTTGAGATAATCTATTGCTCCTATTTCCATTGCTTCTAATTTAACTTCATTATAAAATTCCCCAAGAAATAATATTGGTATCTTTTTAAATTTATCTTCTTTCCTTAGTTTTTTATATAATTCAAAGGATATTCTTTCAAGATCATCTTCAATAATTATTAAGCTAATACTTTCTTCTAATAAATCTAAAAAAACTTCTTCTTTTTCCTCCATAAAGTCTTGTATATTTTCTATGAGAACCCCAAATCCATAGGTATTGCATTCTACAACCCAGTTAGGAAGTTTTTTTTCATTATGAGTAAAAAATAGTATACTTCCTTTAGTTTCACTAACATTTACTAACATTTAACTCGCTCCAATTCTTTTAAATGCATCTTTTAAAATATAGTAAGATGGTTTTAATCTTTCATGATATTTTGGCATTTCCCACTTATCCCAATTAAACGTTCCTATATTTCCACTCTCTATTGTTCCATCTGCATTAAATATACTTAAACCCAATTGAAAATTCTGTGCTTCTATAGGCTTTATACCTTCTATATGTAAGTCATTCATAATCATCTTCTCAGATGGGTCCATCACATTAAATAATTGCCAAGGGATTCTTATTTCTACATTATCTCCGTTAGAGTAAAAATCACTTAAGGAATTAAAATCCTTATTTTTAGGGTTTCCATTTCCGTAAAATAATTTACCTGTTTCATATTTGGTAAATGGAATAACTGTCTTATCCTGTGGTAACTTAAGTTGTCTATTTAAACACAGATATATGGGATTAAATGTTCCACTGTTTTTAGTATCAAAGTTTGGATTTATATCAATCATTCCAAGCTTTGAATATATATAATAAAATGAGTCATAATAGCTGTCTACAAGTACTCTCGAATTATCTTTTCCATTTATAACAATCAAGAATTCTGATCCCATATTTAAGTTTAAATTAAAATCTTTATAATAACTATTTCCACTATTTTTTATGGTATCTATTGAAATAATAATTTTATTCTTAAATAACTGTAAATCTTTTTTCTTTATCCAAAAATATATATATTTTTCATCAGACTTTACATAAAGTTCTGCACTATTAGTTTTAGAAATATTATTACTATTAATCCACTCTTTAATATTTCCATCAACATAACAAATGCTTTGCTTTTCTCCTGGATCAAAAGCCAATACGCCAAACTCCTGTTCATTTGTTTGAGGATTTGACCAAAAGGGTCTCCTATCAGGTATATCTAAATCCATGGTATTCCAGGTTCTCTTAAACCATTCATCTTGCCATGTAAAAATGAGTCCACCTGCATAACCAGTATTATAAATATCTTGCAGCATTGATACTTCCATTTCTCCTTGAGATTTTTCGTCAATCTCTCCTTGATTAAAGCCTGTATGAATATTCTCATGTGCCTTGCCTCTTGATGCTGGAATTCCGAACTCAGCTACTAATACCGGAATGTTATGTTCCTTTATTAAATCCTCCAAATAAGCCTTGTAGGTATTAACCTCTCCACTTTTATTTTGTATATATTCCTTTTGATAATTCATTGAGTCAGGGTAATAGGGATAAATGTGATACGATGCAAAAAGCCCCGGCTTAAAATTTTCTTTACTTAAAATATGCATTGGATTTACTGGAACCAAGTCCTCTTTGGGTAAGGGTTCATTGGGATGGCTTAACAAATCTGTAGTTACCCAATTGGTAAAGCTTGTAGGTCTTTGCATTTTATATTTATCTGTTTCATATTTAATTGCATAATCCTGAATTTCTGCAAGCCAATTTTCAAAAGGTGAAGCGCTGTTTGTATAAATATAATTACCATCATAAGATTTCTTTGCAGCATTCTTTTCATTTGTACTAATCACGAACTCTGGATCCCACTCTATACCAAGTATCCAAGCAGAGATATAATTTGAGACATCGTGTGTGTACTTTCCGCTGGCAAAACCTCTTTGTTCTTTAAGTTCAGCATTTCCATGAATTATATCAATTAAGTTTTTAGTGTCTTCTTTAACCGCATCCAATATTTTTTTATCAAAGGCATCTCCAATTGAGGCCATATCTTCTTCATTAACCCAAACTCCCTGCATAACATATATAGGCTTAAAATTTTTCTTGTTATATTCATATAAAGCCTCATAAAATTCAGGTTTAAGAGTTGTATAAACTCTTATAGTATTTGAATTCATTTTACTTATTTCCTTAAACCAATGAAGGTACTCTTCTTTTGTTAATGCTAGTTCGCCTGGGAAGTGTCCTGGCTTTCCAAGTCCAAGATTCACCCCTTTAATAAATTCCTTTTCCCATCTTCCATATTTATAGATATAAAAGCTTTTATTATCTGCTTTTGCAACATAAGCTACCTCATTTTTGAACAGAGACGTTTTATCTCTAATTACTGGCGCTATTTTTATTCCTATGACTATAAAAACTATGATTAGTGTAACCGTTAAAAAATACTTTTTCATATAAACCTCCAAATGCTATTGAAGAATTAATATATAGTTTTCCATGTTACAAAAAGTTTATCCTTTTAACCAATATAAAAAGGGAAGTCATTATAACTTCCCTTCTGTCATACTTACTTATATTACTTTTAATTGATTATAACCTATGTTTTATATAAAAGTTTATATATATTATAATTCACCTTAACCTTTTTAATATATTTATCTGTTTCACCATAGGGAATGTTATGAAGATTCTTCCCATCCTTTGATATATCGGAGTTATTTAGCCATTTACTTACATTACCTCTTCCTGCATTATATGCTGCCAAAACTAATTCAGTTGTACCAAACTCCTCTTGTAAGTTTTTTAAATACCAACAACCCATTTTTATATTTTTTTCTGGATCAAATAAATCTTCACTTTTAAAGTTAATATCATTCATTGACTTTGCAATCCATTCAGCTGTTGGTTCAGTCAATTGCATTAAACCAATGGCCTGTTTCTTAGAAGCAACGTCTTTGTTAAACTTACTTTCAGTATTAATTACAGACATCACTAAATATGGATCCAAGCCATTTTCTTTTGAATATTTCAAAATATAATCCTTATATTTAAGTGGATATAAAGTATTATATATAATTTCTCTTGAAATCAATACAATAGCTATTAGAGTCAAAACTACTATAAATATTTTCTTTAATTTCATTATTGTCTCCCATAGAATTATTTATAACTATTTAATATTTCAACTAAATCTTTTACCTGTACTGCAGTTGATGCTATATCTTTTGAATTATCAACAATTATGTTTGAAAAATCCTTTTTCTTGTCTAAATTCATCTGTGAATTTATTCTTTGAAGAGCCTCACTTTGATTTAGCTTATCTCTTTCCTTAAGCCTTGCAATTTGAGTATTATGGTCTACCCATACTAGAATTACTAGGTCCATTGACTCATGAAGTTTATTTTCTATTAATGTTGGAGCATCCAAAATAACTACTTTCTCACCTTTTTTTTCTTTTTCAAGAAATGCTAAATCAATTTCTTTTAATATATATGGTAGAATTATCTCTTCATACTTTATTCTTAGTCTTGGAAATCTAAAAATATGATTACCAAATTCTTTTCTTCTAAATTCTCCTCTCCAATCAAAAAAACCTTCCCCAAATTCTATTCTTACTCTTTTTAATATTTCGGGATATTTTTTAAGTACATCCTTAGCTATTGTATCTGCATCTATTATCTTAAATCCTGATTCTCTTAAGAATCCTGAAACTGTACTTTTTCCTGATGCAATTCCTCCAGTTAGTCCGACCTTTAACATTTTACTCACTCCTATTTTGCGTCATACCAATTGTGACCAACATTTAAGTCAACTTCTAAAGGAACACTTAACTCTAAAACATTTTCCATTTCTGTTTTTACTAGTTTTTTAACTTCCTCTAGCTCATTAGGCTTAACGTTTAATATAAGTTCATCATGAACTTGTAATATTAATGTACTCTTTAAATTCTTTTCTCTAAGTTTATCATAAACTTTTATCATAGCTATTTTTATAATATCTGCAGCACTTCCTTGAATCGGTGCATTCATAGCTAATCTTTCCCCTAAAGCCTTTAATATCTTATTTGAAGCTTTTATTTCAGGTATAAATCTTCTACGATTTAATATTGTATGAACATACCCATCTTCGTTTGCTTTTTCTATCACTCCATTTAAATATCCTTTTATTTTAGGGTATCTATCAAAGTATATACTCATATATTCGCCTGCTTCTTTTTTTGTAATACCTAAATCTTGTGCAAGCGAAAAATCAGAAATACCATATACTATTCCAAAATTAACTGCCTTTGCTCTACCTCTCATTAAAGAAGTTACTTCCTCTAATGGTACTTTAAAAACTTCTGATGCAGTCTTTGTATGGATATCTATATCCTCTTTAAAGGCATTTATCATATTTTCATCCCCAGACATATGAGCTAATACTCTTAACTCAATTTGAGAATAGTCTGCAGATAGAATTAAATCATCTTCATTATTTGGTATGAATACTTTTCTTATTGCTCTACCCATTTCATACTTTATAGGTATATTCTGAAGATTTGGCTCTGTAGAACTTAATCTACCAGTTGTTGTAACTGTTTGGTTAAAACTTGAATGTATATGTCCATCTGAATCTATAACATTCTTCAACCCCTCGATATATGTTGAATATATTTTAGATATTTGTCTAAAATAAGTGATTTCCTTAATTATAGGATGTTTATCTACAAGCTTCTCTAATACCTCAGCATTAGTTGAGTAGCCTGTTTTAGTCTTTTTAACCGGTGGTAAATCTAACTTTTCAAATAATATCTTACCTAACTGCTTAGGAGAATTTATATTAAATTCTTCACCAGCTAATTCATATATCTTAGCTCCTGTCTCTTCTATTTCCTTTTTAAATGTGACTGAAAGCTCTTCTAACATATTTTTATTTACTTTAAAGCCCTCACATTCCATAGCTGATAGAACATCCGCTAATGGAAGCTCTACCTTATAGTAAAGTTCCTCCATATCATCAGCCTTTAACCTATTTTTAAATATATTAGAAAGTTCTTTAAGATAATGAACTCCATCAGCTTTTATTTCTTCTTGTGAGCCTTTTAGTTCCTTACCTAAATATTCCCCAATTAAAACTTCTAATGGATACTTTCCTTTTGAGGAATCTATTATATATGCTGCTAATTCCACGTCAAATTCTATTGCTTTAGGTTGTATATTAAACTTTCTTAAGACCGTTAGTGTATTCTTTATTCCATATGAGTATTTAATTACATTATCATTCTCAAATATTTCCTTAAGTAGTTTAATATAATCATCTCTATTTTCTTTTTCAATATCTAATGCTTTTACTTCATAATCTCCAAGTTCTGCACTTATGAATAATTTCTCTATATTAATTTTTGAATATAATTCTTCATTTACAAGTTGAGATACTATATATACTTCTTTATTGATACTTGAAACAAGTTCCTTAAAGCCTTTTAAACTATCTATAATTTTAACTGGAAATTTTTCAGCTTCCTCTTTTTCTTCAGCAAGTTCAAATCTTCCCAATAAAGATTTCATTCCAAGTTTTAGGAATAAATTTCTTACTTCAACATTATTAATATGCTCTTTATGTTTTTTATCTTCCCAAGTGAATTCAACTGGAACATTTCTCATAATTGTGGCAAGTCTCTTGCTAAACACTGCATCTTCTCTATGATTTTCTAGGTTTTCTTTAATCTTCTTACCACTAATTTCTTCTATATTATCTAAAACATTTTCTAAAGTTCCATAGGTTTGAATCAATTTATAAGCAGTCTTTTCACCTATACCTGGAACCCCTGGAATGTTATCTGATTTATCTCCCATTAATCCTTTTACATCAATAAATTGAGTTGGAGTTACTCCAAAATCCTCCAGCATTTTTTTATAGTCATATATTTCTTTTTCTGAGACACCCTTTTTAGTGATAATTATCTTTGTTGAATCAGAAGCTAGTTGCAGTGCATCTCTATCTCCTGTCAAAATGTAAACTTCCTTATCACTTTCTTCTCCTAGTTTTGAAATAGTTCCAAGCAGGTCATCTGCTTCAAAACCATCTAATTCAAAAACAGGTATGCCAAGAAGAGCCAACATGTCCTTCACAACTGGGAATTGTTCTGCTAATTCATCTGGCATTCTTTTTCTACCTGCTTTATATTCTGTGTATTCTTCATGTCTAAATGTAGGCGCTTTTCTATCAAAAGTCGCTATTATGTAATCAGGCTGAATTTCATCTTCTATCTTAAAAATCATATTTGCAAATCCATAAATTGCATTAGTATGTAGCCCTTCACTATTAGTTAGTGGTGGTAGTGCATAAAAAGCTCTATTCATGATTGAATTAGAATCTATAAGTAATACTCTTTCCATAACTTCCTCCATATTATATAAACACTTTTTCATTATAATTATACTATTTTTCTTGGAAAACTTCACCTTAGTATTATTAATTTTAACACATATAGATTATAATATAACCATATAGAAAAATATATTTTACATTTAAGGAGTATAAACATGGAAAATTTATTAAAGAAATATGCTTTGTTAGCTGTAAAGACCGGAGTAAATATTAAGAAAGATCAGTACTTAGTAATCAATTCTCCAATTGAATGTGCTTTCTTTGCAAGACAAATAGCTGAAGAAGCGTATAAATTAGGTGCAAAGCAAGTAATAATTCATTGGAATGATGAAAAATTCGCAAGAATAAACTATACTTATGCCTCAATAGAAACACTAGAGGATATACCAAATTGGATAGTTGATTCTTATCTATCCTATGCAAAAAAAGGTGCTGCATTCCTAAGTATTTCTGCTTCTGATCCTGAAAACTTAAAAGGAATAGATGCAAATAAAATTTCAGCTTCTTTAAAAGCAAGACAAATTGCATTAAGGGAATATTCTGACTTACTTATGAGCAACAAGTGCCCTTGGAGCATTGTCTCTATTCCAACTACAGCATGGGCTAAAAAAGTTTTTTCAAATGTATCTGAAGAAGAAGCTGTTTCTAAACTATGGGAACAAATTTTTAAAATTGTACGCATAGATAAAGAGGACCCTGATAAAGCTTGGGACGAACATTTAGCTAATCTAGATGAAAAGATGAATTATCTCAATGAAAAGAATTTTAAGCTACTTCACTATACTAATTCTTTAGGAACGGATTTAAAAATTGAACTTCCTAAAGATCATTTATGGTGTGGTGGTGCAGATAAAATGTCTGATGGAAGAAGCTTTGTTGCAAACATGCCTACAGAAGAAGTCTTTACTCTTCCATTAAAGACTGGAATAAATGGTAAAGTCGTTTCCTCAATGCCATTAAACTATAGTGGAAACTTAATTAATAACTTCTCACTAACCTTTAAGGATGGTAGAATTGTTGATTTTGAAGCTAAGGAAGGATATGAAACATTAAAGCACTTAATAGAAACAGATGAAGGCTCTCATTACTTAGGGGAAGTTGCTCTAGTACCATATGATTCTCCGATATCAAATTCTGGTGTAATATTCTTTAATACACTATATGATGAAAATGCTTCTTGCCATCTTGCTATAGGTAAAGCATATCCATTCTGTCTTAAAGATTCTGATGGATTATCAAAAGAAGACCTAATAAAAAAAGGTGCAAATGATTCTTTAGCTCACGTAGATTTTATGGTTGGAACTAAAGACTTAGATATCGTTGGTATAACAAATGCAGGAGAAAAAATTCAAATATTCAAAAATGGAAACTGGGCTTTCTAACAAAAAGAAGAGGCATTGCCTCTTCTTTCTATTTAACTTTTCTTTATTTTTTTCCTTCCAGTAATAAATACTCTACTTCCAAGCGCTAATAGCAATATACCTATTCCTATCAATAAATTAGTATCAACTACTGATCCAGTTTTAGGTATTGTACCAGAAGTTGAATTTACCTTGGATGCCATTATAGCAAACTTAGTAAAGTGAGGTGTATCAAAACTAAACAAGCCTGTAGATTCATCATAGTTTCCGCCTAATTCAACCCACTTTTGATTAGTTTCATCATAATAATACATTGACATATTATTTGTATCTAACCCTTGCAGCATATCTTTAGAAACTTTAATACTTATTCTAACTGTTTTATTATCTTTAAAGTTATGAATATCTCTTAATAAGAGATTATTCGAATCAAATAATTGAATTCTAAAATCTAATATTTTTCCTACAATACTTAATCCTGTTGGCATAACTTTAATTAAGTTCGCTTGCTCCGTATTAGATACTACCTTTTCTAACACTTTAAGATAATCTGGATTTAATCCAGTTAAATCTATAGCATCTGCTGGAACTGATATCTTAGAATTTTGGGTATCTAAAGTGATAGTATTTTTTTCATTTTCTACGAATGTTATTGGTGTAGTTGCCTCAGTACTACTTCCATCTGTAGTCTTTGGCTCTAGTGGAATTACTTTGCCTTCATCTAATTTATAAGTTGCGGTTACTATAATATTTTCAATTATATTATTGAAGGTCTTATCCCAACCTGTGAAAGTATATCCAGCTCTATTTGGCGATGTAGGTGCAACTGCACTGCTTCCATAGTTAACTGATTGAGTTTTAATTGTTGTTCCATCATAGTTCTTAAAGGTTACTGTGTATGAATTAATTGTCCATTTAGAATATAATGTTGTATCACCTGTTACTGTATCAGTGTCAAATTTCCAACTGCTTTCAAATGAAGAATCCTTATACCAGCCACCAAAAGTATATCCTACTGTTGTTGGTGCTGTAGGTTCTGTGATCTTGTTTCCACTTACAACACTTTCAGTATTTAGTACACTTCCATCATAATTCTTATAGCTTACTATATAAATTGGTTTTGGAGGAATAACTGTATAGGTTGCTGTTACTATTAAGTTTCCTGTAACATTTGAGAAGCTCATGTCCCATCCTGTGAAAGTGTATCCTTCTCTTGATGGTGATAATGGAGCTACTGCACTTCCTCCATAATTTACTGTCTGTGTACTAATTATAGTTTCATCATGGTCCTTAAAGGTTACTGTATATTTATTTATAGACCATTTTGAATATAATACAGTGTTTCCTGCTATCTTATCACTTTCAAAATTCCAAGGCGTTATAAATTCATTATCCTTATACCAACCTCCAAAGGTATATCCTGTTCTTGTTGGAACTGTAGGTTCAGTAAGTCCAGATCCACCTTCAACAACATCAGTGTTTATGGTGCTTCCATCATAATTTTTATACTCAACTGTATAGGTTGGTGTTGGAGGTATTGCTGTATATGTTGCTGTTACTATTAAATTTTGTGTTACATTAGTGAAATTAATATCCCAGCCTGCAAAATTATATCCTTGTCTCGTCGGGGAACTTGGAGCATCTGCACTTCCCCCATAATTTACTGATTGAGTATCTATCGTTGTTCCATCATAATTCTTAAAGGTTACAGTATATGAATTTATAATCCACTTAGAATATAATGTAGTATCTGCTTTTACCATATCTGTTTCAAAGTTCCAAGGATTTATAAATTCATTATCCTTATACCAACCTCCAAAGGTGTAGCCTGTCCTTGTTGGTGCTGTAGGCACTGTAATTGGGTTTCCATAAGAAATATTTGAAGTTGTTAGATTGCTTCCATCAAAGTTTTTAAAGGTTACCGTATACACATTAATTGCAAATTGTGCTATTACATTTATGTTTCCAGATACATTCAAATCTGTTCTGGTAGCACTTGTATTATCATCACTCCATTTTACAAAATGATATCCTGGGTCAGGAACTGCAGTAACCGTTTGTCCATTATCTCCAGAATTAACAGTCTGTGTAATTGCACCTGATATACTTCCGTGATTTCCCGCTGAATAATTTAGTGAATATGTGGTAACAGCTGGGACATCACTTGAATATTGATTTGCTTCTACAGTTACACTTCCCGCTCCTGTTACTGTAAATGCTACAGGGCCAGTTACACTAGGAGAATAGCTTGATACAACCATTACATATGTTCTTCCAGCTTCTAAAGGTACATTTATAACTTGAGATGCATAACTGTTATTTATGTCATCATTAGCATAAAGAACATTTTGAGTAGGACTGCTAGGATTAAATGAATCCTTATAAATTATCATAAAAGTATCATTTTGAAGATCAGTAAGGTGTGTATTATTACCATCGACTGCTATTGTATAATTCCCAGTAACTGAGGGAATTATATTACGTGTGAAATATGCAAAGTTATCTGGCATTACTCCAACCACATCAGCTGCAGTTAACTGTGCAGTATATGTACCATTTTGATCACTTGTAAACATTGGTCTATTAAACGTATTTTCATTCGTTAATTCACCATTAAAGTTGGTAGTAACATCTGCAAACGCAATTATACCAAGATTACTAAATGTTACTGCCAATGCAACTGTAAATATTGCAATTTTTTTATATATACTATCTATTTTCTTTTTAACTATCATCCTGTGCTCTCCTTTTTAATTATTTCTAATATTTATACATTTACTTTTTCCTATCCTCCTTCAATTGAAATTATTCTTAATTGATAATTATTATCTATAGATAATATTTCGTCATATTCTTTTATAAACTTTAGAGGTAACTTTAACTTTCATTACCAATATATAAAATTCTTGAAACATACTTTATAAAACAGAGCATAAAATTTTATAATAAGTTCCTTATGGATTTTCTGAAATTTTAACAATTAGGTTTATAAGTAATATTAAATAAAAAAGTGCACTAGACATAATGTCTAGTGCACTTTTTTAATCAGTCAATTTATTTATATTATCTTATATAAAAATCTTTCGCAACATTTCTTCTATAACTTTTTGTATAACTTATCTGAAGGATTTTTCTAGTCATGCTGAACCTTTCCATAATATTTATTAGCAAATTTGCTAGAATGCTATTTATTCCAAACATGGCACAGAAAAGAAATATATTTAATATCCATGGTAAATCGTATTTTTTATCCATATTAAAAATTATAAAAAGTGGAATTAATTGAAAAAAAGCATATATAGTTAATTTTATAATTGATAATTGAATTGATTTCTTAGGACACATATTAATACATCTTTGACAACTCTCACATTTCCAATTCCATTTTGGTTTACCTTTATATATTTCAATAACTTCTGCTGGACAAATATTTTTACATTTTGAGCAGTTAATGCACGAATCATCAGCAATATATGTTTTACCTAAAAATTTACGTCCAAGCTTATTAAATATAATAAATATAATCCATGAGATAGCTAATATAATGATATTTCTGTTCTTAAATCCTGTTACATTATTTATAAGCTTTTTTGCAATTTTCCGTGACTCTATTTCAGCTTCTCTAAATATCTCTTTTTGCTTTTCTTTTGTTTTAGGATTGAATATTTGAGTCCAATTATAATCATAAGTAACCATATCAGTTAATATTACTTTGAAACCTTTTTTAGCTAAAACTCTTTTTACATGGCATAAAGATTGTCCTTCGAATCCCGCCGATGTACATACAATTGCTGCATTGCTATTACTAGGTGTTCTTACTTTTGAAATGTATCTAAGCATTATTTCAGGAGTTCCGAATCCATATATAGGATAACAAAATATATGCAATTTATAATTATCTAATTTCCTATCATTTTCTTTTTCAATATTAATTATATGAACTTCATATCCGTTTCTACCTAACTCATCAGCTAATAACATAATCATATTATGCGTGTTACCAGTTCCTGAAAAATAATGAATAACACATTTATCCATAACTATTCTCCTATTTTTGATTGCTTAATAATTTATCTAAATATACTGATTTTAATTGTTTACTCGCCATAGCTCTATTAATTGGTGGAAGTTTTAAGATAGAAGAAAAAACTGCTGCCATCGCTCTATGACTTGCTAATGCTTTATTATCAAAAAGAAGCTCTTGAAGCTGACCTTTTTCAATAGCTTGTAATACTATTCTATGAGTTGTATTTACTGGTGTTATTATCTTTTTTTCTCTACTTTTTAAACTAATACTCTTTTTAGGACAGTTTCTTACACAAACTCCGCAGCCAAGGCATATATTTTCATCCACTTTTGCCTTCTTAGATATAGAATCTACCTTTATCGCTTCAATAGGGCAAACCTTTGAACACTTTCCACAACCTACACAACTTTCGTCATCAACTTTAGGCAAAAAGGCTGTTGTTTGAATTGGATTTGCATAACCGAACTTTTTAACAGCTAACATACCCTCACAGCAGCAACCACAACAATTACACATAAATAAGGAGCCCTCTCTCACATTTTCACCACATTGGACTAAATTATGCTCGTATGCCATATTTAATATGTCAAGTCCTTCTGCAGCATCTATAGCTCTTCCATAACCATTTTTACTCAATGAATAAGCTGGATTTCCAAGGGTTATACAAGTTTCCATTGGAGCATCACACTCTTTTCCTAAGTGCTGCATTTTATGCCTACAAAAGCACATACTTACTGTAATGAATCTTGCATTTTTTATCACATTACTTGCTCTATCGTAATCCATTATTTCAAGTTCATTTTCCCTGGAGAGAACTCCTTCCTGTACAAATGCTTTACCAAACTTTGTTTCTGTTCCAAGGAATAAATCTTTAATAAAATCCTCTTCTACATTTAAATACTGATAGTAAAGCTCTGATAAAGTCTTCTGATCAATATCACCTCTAGTTCTCATAAGTGAAAATTCAAAAAAACCTAACATTGGAGGAGGAAGACAATACTCTTTTTTTCCATCGTAATCAATATCTAAAATAATAGCTTTTGAAGCTAATTTTTGAAGAATATTTTCAGTCTGAACTTCATTCATTTTCCAAATGTAACTTGCTGTTTTAACTGTAAAAGGTTTAATAGGTAGCATTGCAACTAATTCTGCTTCTTTTTCTGTAAAAAGCATACTAAGTATTTTATATAGTGTTTGAGATGGTGGTGCCCCCTGAGGAAATCTATTAAGCCTTTCCTCTAGCCTTTTATAGGCATTTTTATTCGAAATATGAGACATTAACTTACACCCTTTCTATTCAACTTTCTGCCTAATTACTTCTAAAATTTTGTAGTTCTTTATAAATATTACTATAAATTACCTGATTAGTGTTGTCTATAGACTTGAGTAATAAACGTAAAAATAGTAGCATTCTATTTTTATAATGCTACTATTTTTTATCTTCTATCTTAAATTTATCTTTATTGCTTGATCTTTAAAAACCTTTAAATCTGTATCCTTAGTTCTAGAAAGCTTAACATATTCTGAAAAATCATTATTATCTTTGTTTAACATATAAGTTGAAGTGTATATACCTGTACTTCTATCTAAATCTTCATTTGTAAAATTGGTACTCTACATTATGTTTAACTGAAAATTACTTGAATTTACTAAAAAATAGTCTAAAATGTTATTTATAGTTGTTATAAGAAATTTTCTTAATCACATAATAAGGGGGCAAATAAATGTATAGTTTTAAAAATGATTATAGCGAAGGAGCTCATCCAAGACTATTAAATACTCTTTTAGAATCTAATCTTGAACAAACAGATGGTTATGGTGAGGATAAATATTCGCTAAAAGCCATAGAAATTTTAAAGAGTAAGATTCAAAATGATAATATAGATATCCACTTTTTTGTAGGTGGTACTCAAACTAACTTAACCGCTATTTCTGCATTTCTAAAACCTCATGAAGCAGCAATAGCAGCAAATACTGGCCACATCCTTGTACATGAAACTGGTGCAATTGAAGCTACTGGTCATAAGGCAATTTCTGTAATTGTACCTGATGGGAAGCTAAGGCCTTGCGACATTCAATTAGCCTTAGATGAACATACGGACGAACATATGGTAAAACCTAAACTTGTTTATATATCAAATTCAACAGAAATAGGTACCATATATTCTAAAACAGAACTTGAAGACTTGAGTAATTTTTGTAAAGAGAAGAAACTAATTTTGTTTTTAGATGGCGCTAGACTTGGCTCAGCTTTATGTTCAACAGATAATGATTTAAGTTTATTTGATTTAGCTAGATTAACAGATGCTTTTTACATTGGCGGCACAAAAAATGGAGCACTTTTAGGAGAAGCATTAGTTATATGTAATGACTCTTTAAAGGAGGATTTTAGGTTTCATATTAAACAGAAAGGGGCAATGCTTGCTAAAGGCAAAGTCTTAGGAATACAATTCCTCGAGTTATTTAAAGATGATTTATACTTTGAATTAGCAAGCCATGCTAATAAAATGGCTGATTTATTAAAAGAAGGAATAGATTCTATTGGCTATAAGTATTTGATTGCTTCACCATCAAATCAAATATTTCCTATATTCCCTAACTCAGTTATTGAAAAGCTTAAAGAAAACTATTCTTTTATAGTATGGTCTAAAGTAGATGATAACTTTTCTTCAATTAGACTTGTAACATCTTGGGCCACAAAAGAGCAGGCTGTTAAGGACTTTATAAATGATTTAAAATCTCTATCTTAATAAAATAGAAAGTGCAGCTTACTCCTAATAAGCTGCACTTTTTCAATATATTATTTTACTTTAAAACTTCCACAATCTGTTTGTTGAATATTATTTGCTTTATTATTGTGTTTTACAATTTGAATCTTGTCTAATGAACAAAATTGCTCCTCTTCACTGTGAAATTTGCATTCAGTAACTATACAGCCTATGCTTCTATTTTGATTCATTACAATCTCCTCCTCAAGGTTTATTTTCATATATAGTTTAAACCATAAAGTAAAATTTATTCTATCTTAAAAGAACGCTTCATTTACAGTACATGGTAAATAAAGCGTTCTTAATTTTATCTTTTTACTTTTGTTCCAAACAACTTATCCCACATTGCAAGCGCTTCATTAAATTTAGTAGTATCTAATTGAGTCGTACTTGGAAGGGTTTTTATGTAATCTTCATATGATTCTCTAATAGCTGGTTTTATTTTATCTTGACTTGCTTGAGGAGCCATAGAAAGTGGAACATCTTTTATAGAAGGACCTGGATAAAAATATCCACTATCATATGTTATAGCTTGCATCTTTGGTGTCATTAACCATTGCATAAGCTTTAATGTAACTTCCTTTTGTTCATCACTTAATCCTTTTGGAAGAACCATATATTGAGTATCTCCAACTAAAGTCGTATTATTTAACATAAAGCCTTGATAACTTTTCGGAATTCCATCAGTAATTCTTTGATTCATATCCCAGCCAAGCTGACTTGATACAATTGATCTTTTTCCACTTTTTAATTCTGCAAAAGTAGTACCCGTTTTAGATGGATAATAATCTATGTATTTATTTAGCTCACTTAAAAATGCCCAAGTTTTATCCCAAGTCTTTGGATCCTTAGGATTTGAGTCTCCTAATATATATGGTAGGCCTTGAAGAAAATTTCTTCCTGGCCCTGAACTAGCCGGTCTTGCATATGTAAATTTTCCTGGATTTGCTTTTGCATACGCGATTAACTCTTCTGGTGTTTTTGGCACATTGGAAACAGCATCCGGATTATAAGTGAACATAGGTCCACTAGGAGAATAAACATATGGTATTCCATATCCTTTTACTAAGTCATATGCAGCTTTTGCTCCACTTTGATAATTGCTTTCTAAATTAGGAAAATTGTTACCATATTTCGGCATAAGCTGTTCTATAACATCTCTATCAATACATGATGCAAGTCCATCAATACCAGTAAAAATTAAATCTGTCTGCATATCTTCAGCTAAAAGCTGAGCCTTTAATAAAGATGGTGCCTCTAATGCTGTTGATTTTTTTACAACAACTTCTCCTATTAAACCTGGGTTAGCTGCTTTAAATTGATCAATAGCATCACCAACTAACTGCATACTTCCAGATATATCAATTATATTTAAAGTAATTGGGTTTTTAGTTTTTGTTGTATTTTTAGTTCCACAACCAGTAAAAAGTGTAACCGCAAATACTATTACAATCACAATATTTAAAATTTTAAATTTCTTCATAATCATCCTCCGTTTTAATCATAATTTTTACTACTCAAATAATTCAAACAATTAAATACCTTAATTAAATTGCAAACTTTGATTAAATTACAATTTAAATCTACTTACTTCATTCATCATAGAGTTTGTTAACTCTGATAAAGTCTGAGCTGAAGATGCTACTTCACTAAAGGATGCATGTATTTGCTCTACAGAAGCTGCTATTTCCTCTGCTGAAGCTGCATTTTCTTCTGATATTCCTGAAACATTTAATGTCTTTGAGATAATATTATCTTTTTCAATATTAATACTATCAATAGAACTTTTAATGTTTTCAACTCTAGGCAATATGGTATTAATTGCTTTAAAAATTAAAGCAAAGGATTTTATTGATTCTTCTATAAGCGCTGATTGTTTTACTAAGTTGTCTTTACCTAAATCAGTAGATTTAACTGCTACCTGCGCTTCACTATTAATGCTAGAAATTAACCCACTTATGCTTTTTGCTGATTCTTTAGATTGTTCCGCTAGTTTTCTTATTTCTTCAGCAACTACTGAGAAGCCTTTTCCCACCTCTCCTGCACGCGCAGATTCAATTGCAGCATTTAATGCTAATAAATCAGTTTGCTCCGCAATAGAATTAATCATGTTTGTAATTTCACTTACTTGTCCAATTCGATCATCTAGCTCAACTACTTTATTTCTTACTGTATCAAAGGAAGTATTTACTGTACCAATTGAATCAGATAGAAATTTTAACTTTGAATTACTTTCTTCAGACATTGTACTTATATTAAGGATATTGGTATTAACTTCATTAATTGATGAAATCATTTCATTTAATGAGTCTGCGAAATTGTCTAAAGAATCTTTAACTTTCATTAAATCACTAGATTGGTCATTAGCAGCCGTAGCTACCTCTTGAACCGCTGCATTTATTTCTTCTGCTGAAGATGCCATTTCATCAGATGCCTCTAGCAAATTACCAGCTTGTATATTTACAACATTAGTTGAGTTCTTTACAGTTTCAAGCATTTGCGAAGTATTTAAAATTGTCTTACTAAGTGATGCCTTCATCATGCCAAATTCATTATTCATATCAGAATCAATTTTTATACTAAAATCACCTTGTGCAACCTTATCTAATTCCTGTATTATTTCCTTCATAGACTTTCTAATTACCTTAATTATTTGATAAGAAACACCTATCATCAAAATAAAGCCAATTACAAAGGTTGCAAAGAAAATTACTGTACTTCTTGCATATAAATTAGAATTATCAGTATTTAAGGTATTTGCCATATTAGAACTATATTTAACTAAGTTATCAAGGAAAAGTTGTATCTCATTTCCTAATTGATTGAACTTCTCTAAATCAATTCCATAAAGCTTATTCCCTTTTTCAAGCTCTTTAACCTGAGCATAATATTGAGTATAATCTTTTTTAAATTCTTCTAAGTTGTTTTTCTCTATGGTACTTAAAGAAAACTTTTCATATTCCACTACCATTTTGTTAATGGCATCATAATCAGTATCAACTGCAGCAACATCATCATTGTTAAAATCTGCAATAGATATTCTATTAACATTTAGCCTAATTTTAGCAAATGCTTGTCTAATTTCCTCTGTTTTTACTATCCTCACTAATGCTCCCTCATACATTTGTGTGGAATTCCTATTGATTGTTTTCATATTACTGTATCCAACTATTGCTATAGCTAATGATACGACTGTAGATAAAATAACCATTAAGATAATACTGTTAATTACTTTGATATTTTTCAGCATATATTTTCCTCCCTTATACAGCAATACTCATATTCTCGATATTTTTTCTACAAACTTGACAAGGATGTAAATTGTAAATAATGGAAAAACGTTTAGTTTATATATTTTAAACTAAACGTTCCAATACATTATATCTTCAAATATTCTCTCAATTACAATTTTTACTTTTTGAATTTTGAACTCTTCAAATCTTCCATTTAATTATAATACTAACATCTCGAATATGTCCTTATATTGTTAATATATTAACAACATAAGGACATACCATAGAATTAAGAAAAAACTCTATCTTAATTACTCCAAAATTGCATGAATTGTACTAAATAACTTATCATCACTTAATGTTTCTCTCAAGGCATTTATGAAATAATCTATTTCATCTTTAGTAATTGTTAAAGGTGGCTCCACTTTTAAGACAGCTGGATTATTGCTTGCAATAGAAATTAATATAGCATGCTCCTTAAGTAATCTTCCAATTATTTTTCCCACAAAAAATTCCATAGTTGTTTTACTTTTAAGCTTCTTTAAAAACTCAAATTCAACCCCTATTAATAAACCTTGCCCTCTTACTGCTGATATTTGATGATATTCCATCATAAGTTCTCTTAATTTTAAGATAGTATACGCACCTATTTCTTTTGCATTCTCACTTAACTTATCATCTCTTATAATCTCCAATGTTTTGAGGGCACTTATACACGCCATACTATTTCCTCCAAAAGTAGTTTCTAGAAGAGTTGAATTTTTTGCACTACCATAAACTGAATCCCATATTTTCTTTTTCATAGCAATGCATCCAATTGGTATGTATCCTCCACTTAATGATTTTGCAAGCAATAGTACATCTGGTACTACTCCCACTTGTTCATACATAAACATACTTCCACATCTTCCTATTCCGGTTTGAATTTCATCAAAGATTAACAATATATCTTCCTTGTTGCAAAGCTCTCTTAGTTCTTCTAAAAATCCTTCTGGTGGCAATATGATTCCTGCTTCAGCTTGTATTGGCTCTATTAATATTGATGTTACATCATATGAATCTACTAAACTCTTAACTTTCTTAATATCTCCAAATGGAGCTTCTAAAAAAGTTCCCTTTACATAATTATAATTTTTCTTTAGTTTATTTCCCATGGCTGCTATCGAACCTAAAGTTTTACCATGGTAGGCATTCTTGAAATAAATTATCTTACCTTTCTTATTTTTCATCATTGATAATTTTATAGCTTCTTCAACAGCCTCTGTTCCTGAGTTTGTGAAATGACAATTTCCTAATTCTCCTTTAGTAAGATAATTGATATTATTTGCTAGAATTCCGTCGTAGATATTTACACTTTGTTCAATAAAATTCGGAGTATTAGAATGTTCAATTATAGTATTTAGAATTCTTTCATCATTATGTCCTATATTTAATGATCCGAAGCCTGCTATGAAGTCCAAATATCCCTTACCATTTTCATCATAAACTAGAGTTCCTTTTGCTTTATGAAATATCTTATCTATACCTATCGATTTCATAACTCTATAAAGCCCTTTATTATAATGTTCTTTAAATATTTCTTTTAGTTCCTCCTCTGAAATTTTATTTACTTCATTTAAATTAATATAGCTCATAAAATTCACCACCATTTTTATTGATATAAATATATCCTTATAGTGTGTCAAATATTAAAAATTATGAGTAATATAGACTAGATTGACTTTTACGAGGTTAAAAAATTGGAAAAGCTAATTAATGATTTAGAAAACATGTCAAGAAAAGATATAAAAGATAATTTTGAGTTTTTAGGAGAAGGTATTGCACGTAAAGTCTTTGCCATAGATGAAGATACCGTTCTTAAGGTATCTAAAGGAGAAGATGGATTTTACCAAAATGCTGTTGAGTATTATGTATTCTCAAAAGCATCTTCTTTAACTAAAACCATATTATGTCCTATTTTATATTACTCTCCTAGATATCTTATAATGAAAAGAGCTATTCCACTTACAAAATTTCGTCGGCAAAATTCAATAGATGTTTCCAAGTTAGATGGGCTTAATTGGATAAACACTCCACTATACGAATTGAAAACCAAGTTTTTTCTCTTTGAAGAAGATCTATACCATACTGATTCATGGGGCATTATTGGTAATAAAATGGTATTAATTGATTACGGTTGTACTTCCTCATTTGGCGATTATTTTTATACTTTAATTTTTAAATTAAAAAAATTTGATGTTTATCCAATAAAAGAAGTCTAGTTAACTCTAAAATGGACCCTATGTCAAGGACATTTTAAAAAAAGAGCCTACAAAGAATACCCTCATTTCATTAATTGATT
>NZ_JAKGTF010000021.1:0-42717 GCF_022324735.1 Clostridium sp. YIM B02551
TAACTCAAAAGATTACGTTGACTTAAGTTTATTTCTAAATCTTACTTCATTTCCTCTGTTTAATTTTCAAAGAGCAATTTACTTGCTTATTTATGTTATCACTTCTTATGTTACTTGTCAACACATTTTATGTTTTGTAACATTTATTATGTTTTGCAACATCTCAGCGACGTGTTTTATCTTAACATCCTATAAAAAATAAATCACAAAAAAAATAGTCGAAATATAGAATTAAATATATATTTCTCTATATTTCAACCATTTTCTTGTTTTTAATCATATTGATACACTTGGATAAGTTTATGCAACTTATTATACATTAACTTCCAATAGAATTATATTTATCATTAACAATTACAATATCAACTCTTCTGTTTTTTTGTCTATTTTCTTCACTATCATTTTTTACTTTAGGTTTATACTCACCATGCCCTACTGCCGTAACTCTTGTAGGTTCTACATTTCCATCCTCTACTAAAAATTCCGTTACATTAGATGCTCTAGTAGATGAAAGCTGCCAATTTGAATTAAATTCTTTAGTATGTATCGGCAAATCATCCGTAAATCCTTCTACACGAATATTATTTTTAATATTCTTAAGCACTTTAGCAACATCTAACAATCTTGCTTTAGATTCTTCTTTTACATCTGCCTTTCCTTTATCAAAAAACAAATTATCATTAAAACTTACAACTAGACCAATAGCTTCTTCTGAAATAGATACCTTGTCCGATAAATTATTTTGGTCAATAATCTTTTGTATTTCTTCCTTTGTATTCTGAAATTCATCTGTTTGAGGATTAATTGTTTCTTTAGGAGTTGAAGTTCCAACACTATTAGTTTCTCCAACAATATTTTTACCTCCTCCAAAAACTTCTCTAAAAGAATTTGACATTTGGGTATATTTTTGAGCATCAACATTACTACTTGCATACATTATAACGAAAAATATCATTAGTAATGTAATTAGGTCAGAGTAGGTTAACAACCATCTCTCATTATTCTCTTTTTCTGGTTCTTGTTGCCTTTTCAACTACTCCACCTCCTTCTTTGATTCGTCCTCCATTCCTTCTTCAACGAATGAACTTAATTTTGCAACTATAGAATTAGGGTTTACACCATTTTGAATCATTAAAATTCCTTGTAACATAACTTCTTTTTCTAGTACATCTTGTTCATTCAAAGCTTTTAATCTTGAACCAATAGGTAACCATAGTAAGTTTGCAAACGCAACACCATATAAAGTTGCTATAAATGCTGTTGCTATCTTCGGCCCCAATGACTCTGGATCTGCTAGGTTACTTAATACATTAACCAACCCCATAACAGTTCCTATGATACCCATAGTAGGAGAAAATCCTCCTGCAGCATCAAATATATGTATTCCTTCTTTATTCTTATCAATCATTCCTTGGATTTTAGTTTCTAATATATCTTTAATTAAATCAGGTTCAAACCCATCAGCTACCATTTGTAACCCATCTTTAATAAATTGATCTACTTCTTCCTTACCTAACTCACCTTCAAGACTTAATAAACCATTTCTTCTAGTCAAAGTAGAAACTTCCTTAAAATAAATTATAAGGTCTGGTATACTGCTTTTCTTTGTGATAAAAACTTTCTTAAAGCTATCTGGAACCTTTTTTAATGTTTTTACCGGAAAAGATAATACAACAGCTCCTATAGTTCCTCCAAATACTATCATTATTGAAGTAACTGATAGTAATGCTCCTGGATTTCCCCCTTCTTCAAAAAATGCTAATAATAGCATACCAAATCCAACGATTATTCCTAATAAACTCCCAATATCCATCTCTAATCTCCCTTCTAGACTTATAAGCTTCTTCATACTAATTGAAATCTTCTAACAAAAAAAATATCCTTACTGCCTTTAATTTGTTATGTCTCTCCCTTAGATAAAACCATTTAGTATAGTTTTCGTCCTCTTTGAAAAATTCTAAATACTTACTTATAGTAGTTTTTTATTTAATTGCAAATAAAAAGAATCGGTTACTTATTCAAGTTAACCGATTCTTTTTATACCATACTTGTAAATTTATTGCTTCAACTCACATTAAAATATCACTAACGAGTTGTTTATTTATTCCCCTATTTGATAAATGTTTTTCTACTATTATAGAATTAAAACACCACTTATTTCCTTATGCTTCTACTTTCCTGTGATAATAAAAAAATTGCAAGGCGATTATGATCCGTTAATTTTTTATTCACAACCTTTAAATACTATAAATTCCTTAAGAGCAAAAAAACTAGGATATAAAACCCTAGTAAAAGCCTTTATTGGTGCACCTAGAGGGATTTGAACCCCCGACACACGGATTAGTTCCTTGCTTAACATAAGCTAACATATGTAGTTATAACTCTCGCTTTCTCAAGGTTACAACTACATATGTTGTTATAATATCATATATATTTGTATAACTTATGTGGGAAAAGTGTGGGAAAATATAAATTCTTTTTTTAAAATTTTCCTACATTATTATATGTATTTTTTATATCTTTACTTTTTATTGCACAATGAAGTATTTTACTCTTTATCTTTGAATTGTAATTTGAACTCATAAAGATACAAATATATCTTTTATATTTAAATATATTCCACCCAAAATTATTGTAATCACAAATGTTTATTATAACCTTTCTTCCTTTATATTTAATACACTTACTCTTTATTTTATCCATAGTATCACCCCTGCAAATATTATAACCTCAAATAGTATTCCTGACAGGAATATTTGCTGACTTTTTTCCACATTTTATGCATTTATTCAAATCGATATTTGTAATATAATGTTGTCTGAGGTGTTATTTTGCTTAGGAACTTAAGAAATAGGAAGAAATTAACTCAAGAAGAATTAGCAAAGAAACTTGGCATAAGTCAAAGCTATCTTTCTAAGCTTGAAAATGAACATGAATATCATGCAAATGTTACTATGGAACTAATAGTAAATATTTCAATTGAACTAAATACTTCTCCAATTATGATCTTTATATATTTCTTAAAGTCTTATAGGAGACGCAAATAAATTCGGCACAATGTAAATATAATGCAAAATAATCTGTAATTCAATAATCTGTAATCCCCTTTATTATAAAATCTTAATAGATATATTTATAATAAAGGGGTAACTTTATGTTTGGTGATAGGTTAAAGGAATTAAGAGAAGATAAGAAAATGACACAAGAGAATTTAGCAAATTACTTAGGAGTGTCAAGACAAACTATTTCAGGATATGAATTAGAAACAAGCGAGCCTAGTATAACTAACTTAATTAAGATATCTGATATGTTTAACGTAAGTCTAGACTATTTATTAGGAAGAACAAAAGAAAAGCATAATATAAATTTGCTTGATAAATATTCTAAAGAACTTCTTTTAGAAGTTATTAAAGTAGTAGAAAAATATAATATAAATAAAAAATAAAGCTGCATTCAGCTTTATTTTTTTCTTCAGATTGGTTTTGGCAACTTACTTATAAATGAGGCATAGCCCTTCGAATAATATAATAAATTCAAACTACTGAATCTTTCCATGTCTCTTAGATCTTCAAATTCGAATCCATCTAATTTATTCTCAAATGTCTTAAAGTCTTTTTCACTAGTACCATTCAAAAGCATAAAGCTTGCTCCAGCACCTACTAGCGTATTCATTAAAATATCTATTTGTTCAGTATATTGACAACTAAAAATAAACTTACATCCAAATTTTCTAGTTTGAGGTAGTATTTCATCATTAGCAAGCATTCTCATTGCAGTTTTGGTTTGAAATGGTTCATCTATAGCTATGTGTGTTTTTTTAGGTTTACTATTTATTTTCCCTCTTAGCTCTGTTGAAATCCATATTTTGCTTAAAAGGAAAGTAACTATTACATTTTTTGAGTGTTTTTTATATGAATCCTGTGGCATTCTTATGAGAATTGTTTTACCTTTTTCTAATTCCTCAGCAAAATTAATATTACCTTTAGAGCCTTTATTGAACATATATTTAAGTTTGAAGTCTTCCCTTAATAGACTTATTCTATCTATTATTCCATCAATTCTATCTAATTTAGTTCCAACTACGTTACTTTCAAGATTTGTTTTTGTAACCTTTGAATACTCATCTAATTCATTTAATGATTTTATCTCCTCTTCTAAATATTCTTTTTCCTTATTACTTAGTTTATTGATATAAATTCTCCTATCTTCGTGATTCTCTAGACACTTAATTACTTCTTTTAATGATGTTTCTTGAGTCGCAAATACAACATTTGCTGCTGCACTTAAATATTTTCTCATTCTTGCCTGGAGTGGTTGATCTTGATTTATGGCATCTACAAAAGTTAGAACTTGTTGTGCTTGTAAATTAGTTAAACTTAATTTTTCAAAGATATTCATCTTATGATCCAGCTTAAACTCATTAAAAGCAAATCCTTGTATATCATTTTCGATTGTGTAATCAAGTATAATTAAATCCTCTTCTGGCAAATAACTTATAATTTCATTACTCATTTCACAATTTTTTATAAAATCAATTACAACTCCACCTTCTTTTCTTATGTTTGCAAATCTATAATAATTGGCCATAAACGTACTTTTCCCTGCTCCTTGTGCTCCTACTAAAACTAATGGCAAACTTCCTTTATCATATGTATCTTCAATATATGCTTCTTGCAGCTCTCCTTTACATTTTACTGTTCCTAATTTTATATACCCTTTTTGCAGTTCCTTCGGTACCTTTACCTCATTAACCTCAATGTGTTGTATTCCCAACATTCTCATTAATAATCTCCCAGGTTGCTGAATAAAATTTTGACATTCATCAACTGAGAATGTATTCTCACCTATATTTTTAAACTTATACTTTTCTATATCAATTGGTATATTGCTCCTTACTTCCTTATATACTAGTTCATTATCGCCATCAATAGTTCTATACGCCTGACTTACTGATAATGCATTATTATATTGTCTTGTTTTGTCTTTACTATTTGAGCATATTAATATTTGGGTATCTAGTACGTTTTTTTCTTTCTTTAATTTTGTCTCATTAGTTAATCTCTTATTTACATCTAAAACATCTGATGTTATTAGTAGCTCACTAAGTAATTCATTTGTTTTCTTTTTCCCACCTGAAAAATCATTTGCGACCTCTACTAGTGATGTGAAAATAAGATTCATGAAACTTAATGCTGATTTAAGCATATATTCCGCACTCGTTTTATCTTTTTCAATAGGCTTTAAATCTTTAATTTTGCTCATTGTATCATTATATCTTTTTACCCAATTATATTGGCTTTTAGGGATAAAATTATATATTATTGTTACCCTATCCTCTTCTTGCATTATCTCCATTACACTTAAAATTCCGTTTAAAGGTTCATTTGACTTCTTATCTACTGTTAATGAAAGTGCATCTTCTTTTTTATAATTAAGTTGATAGTAAATAGTTTCATTACTAAATCTTTTAATAGGATCCGTAATGTTTAACTCTACTTTTGGCCATATTTCTCTAATCTTTTCAATTATTATATTTAAGAATACTTCTGGCACTATGAAATAAAAACTTGAATTACTTTTTTCTATATCTATTACATAGCTTATTTTAAAAGTAGTTTCAACAAATAATTTCTTTTGCTCTATTCTAATGCGTTTATTTATAGATTTATAAGTATATAAAATAGCTTTAGCTATATTTGTACTATTATAATTTCTTGTGCTTTTATGTGGTTTAATTTGCAGATATACATATTTAGGCTTTATAATCTCAAAATAATTAGATAGCTTAATACTCTTTATTTTACTTAACATCAAAATGCACTTCCTATTACTTTTATTAATGAATAAATGGCCATTGATGTTGGAACATATTTAGCGAATTTTTTATATCCTAATCCATATAAAATTATGCACACTAAAGCTACTGCTAAGCATATCCAGAATGAGTATATATCTATAAAATGCCATAAGGCTTGTATAATTAACTTTGGATGCATTAGATAGTTTAGAAATTTAGCTATGGTTTTTAAAGTATTCCATCCATCCGAACCAATTCCTTTTGCTAAATCAACTATTTCTTTAATACTATTCATAACATCACCTTCTACGAAAAGCTTTCTGCTATTACATCAAATAAATACGGTACTAAAAAGAGACTCGCATATAATAACACATACTTCATTATTATTTTTAGTATATTTTTGCTATCCCCATTAACTCCTGCTTTAATGCATTCTAGCACGCACATAATTAAAAGTATCCATTTTGCCCATTTTCTCAATAGAAATAATAATTTATTCCCTAATCTATCAACTCCATCTTCAGCCGCTAATACCTTTTGTGCATATAAGCAACATGCCATTAGTGTTACAGTGAATCTTTCTAGCTGCTTATTCTTTCGAATTTTAGAAGCTAATATTTCAAGTCTTCTTTCATTAGTTTCATCCTGCATATTTAAAAACTCTGAAATAGTCATAGTTTCTTTTTTACATAAACAATTAATCAATTATTTCCCTCCCTGAATATTAATTTTAAAATTGGTTATACTACTGAACGAGGTGATAATAATGTTTCTATTTGCATGTGGTGTTGTTGCTACAACTTTATTTGTAGAATTTGCAGTTAGATTTTTATAATTTACATATTAAATTAATAATTTATGAACTTTGTGATTATTACATATAAAACAGGAAACTTTTAAAGACTTGTGGCATAGACTACTAGCGTAACGCAGTTAGCGTAGTAGTTAAATAGGGATAGTCTAACCTAATAATGGTTAGGCTATTTTTTTATTAAAAATCAAAATTTGTTACCTTTCTTTGAGTTTTTTTACTGTCTTTACAATTCTCCATATCTTTTTCTATAAGCTCTTTAACGTATACTGAAAAACTCATTTTTGATTTAGCATGTGCTAAAATTCTTTGATCTCTTTCGCTACTTGAAAAACTTACTGGTAATTTTACTGCCATAACTCAACACCAACCTTTCCATATGCTTCAGCATTAGCAAATATAGGATTTTCTTTAAGTATTGATTGAGGTATTCTATTTTTTATTGCATTAAATAATAACTCACCACCACCACCAACTACCAAAACCTCTTCAGTTGCTAAACTGTATTCAATTTTCAACTTATTCACAATACTATCAACATAACTTTTAAATATATCTATAATAAAATCCATATTCTTTGTAATTCCATTTATCTTTAATCCGTTTTTAATTATCCTCTCAGAATCTTCTAATTTTGTATCTATACCAAATTTCGAATTTATCTGTTTACTTACTTCACTAAATAAATTGATGGTCCCTTGAGGTATGGATACTGGATTTATTATCTTTCTCTTACCATTTATATTTCTTATTAGACAAATATCAGTTGACCTTCCCCCTGGATCTAAAACTATTCCTTCAAAATCATCATCAGCAACTATAGCACTTTCAGGCATAATCTCAATATCAGTAATATAGATAGTCTTTTTGTCACCATTAACTTTTAATTCTTTATACCAATTTTCTTGAATTCTACACTTAAGCTTATCTTTATATTCCTTATATTGTCCTATTGGTAAACCTGTAACTACTTGATTTTCTTCATCATCTGTAGATAATGCTATTGCTGCATACATGAGTTGTAAAAAGTTTGTTTTTTTAGATTTATTAAATTCAGTTTCAAATTCACCTGTTCCTATAAAAAACTTTTCTCCATCAATTATTAATTCTGTATCTCCACCTAAAATATTTCCTACTTTTGATACTTTTGACTGAAAATTGATACCATTTGATGTTTTTGTAGCATAATTGCCTATATCAATTCCTAAAATCATTATTTTATTCCTCCATTTTTATTCCTTTGTTATATTTATATGCACAAAGAATTAAAAAGTTTCCAATCAACAACAAAAATATTTAATTAGTATATTTTTTATTTCTTTTGGAAATTTAGGTTCAAAAAAAGAGAGCTAATCATTGCTCTCTTTTTCACATTCAATAATATCATCAATTTTTCTATTTAGCTTCTTTGCTATTTTGTAAAATACTTCTATTGACGGTTGTTCTTTATTATTTTCATACTTGTTATATTGACTTCTATTTAACCCTAAGAATTCAGCAAATTCTTTTTGGTTTATCATATATTCCTTCATTCGTATCTCTTTAAGTTTATTTTTTAGTGTCATTGGCTTACCTCGTTTTATATTTTTTTTGAAAATCCAATGATTATATTTGCAATTCCGAATATTATATTAACTAATGCCAATATTGAAAACATCATAAAAGTTGAACTTTTATTTAGTAATTCTTTGTGTTCTTTATAATCTAATAGGTTATATTTTCTAATTATAAAAAATGAAATTACTACAAATATTACTGAGACTATGTTTAATATACTAAAAATGTTTTTATTATTCCTTAACATAAATATCAATTCTGCTATCGCTAGGATTATTATAATCGCACTTATTATTAAGTATAATGTTGGTGTTTTTAGTACAACCTCCATACCCATTGCACTAAAAATAACAACTAGGCTTAATATTAGCTTAAATATAAAACTCATTGTTCCACTTATTCTCATGCTTTTCCCCCCTCGTATACAATTACAAATAAAATATAACATATTTTAACATAAAAAGAAAGTTATAAAAAATTGTATATTTTTTTACAAAACCTATTGACTTCTTATACTATCGATAGTATAATATAAATATAGGAGGTGATAAAAACGATGTTGAAAGATGTATTACAAATAACAGTTTTCATACTAACAATAATCAAGTTAATAAAAGAACTGTTGCCAAAGAAAAAAAAGAAAAAGCGTTTCTCAAAAAAGAAACGCTAACACACAACAGGGTAAGGGAAATTCACTCCCTCCCTTATCCTTGTAATACATTATATCATCATCTAATAAAAATATGAAGAAAAAATTAAGCTTAAGTACAGATATTATTGCTCTAGTATTATCAGGGATATACTTATCTAGTTTAAACTTTAATAACTTAAATACATTACAAATCATTGCATTAGTTTTACTTGTTATAATGGTAATTCTTATGATTATTAAATTATTTAAACGAGGTGAATAATAATGCCTACAAAGCAATCTGAGGCCAATAAGAGATGGCAGGAATCCAATAGGGAAAAGGCTCGATATTTAAGAAATAGATCTACGGCAAGAAATTTTGTGAAAAAAGATGCTACTTTAGAAGATTTAGAAGAACTAAAGATACTTATAAAAGAACGTGAAATGTTATTAAACACAATCTAAAATAAAAAAAACAAGGCCATACTTTAGAGAAATATCTAAAGTATGGCCTTTTATTATAAATTACCGAATATTTCCAACAACATTTTGCATCTGAGTAACTTTATCTTTTAAAAGCCTATTTTCTGATTGAAGTGTTTGATTAATCTGTAATTGTTCATTTATCTTAGTCTGTAATTGCTGGTTAGCTACTTCAAGATTAGCCTGGACTATTTTTGATGCCTCTTCTTTATGTCCTAAAGCTAATACTTCAGCTTCTATGCAATTATCAATAACTTTCTCAATCTCTGGTGTAATTTCAACACCTAATAAATTAAGCACATTGTGTACTGAATCTTTCGCTGCTGCATTTCTTTCATCAGCTGTAAGTTTAGATGAAATGTATAATTGTTCTACTGCATGTACCCCTTGATATGCGTATTCCTGAACTTTATCAATTATATTAACTATTGGACTATTAGGTACTATCATCTTGGCTACATCAACAACCTTATCTATTCCATTTAATATTTTATCAGTATTTTGAAATTCTTCTTCTACGTTAATACCTTTTTTGTTTAAAATAGGCGCTAAAATTAACATTCCTGTAACACTTACAGCACTAGACACTAATATTAATAATACAATTTGTAAATTTGACATTTCTCATTCCTCCTAAAATATAAAAAAAATAAAATCATCTGATTTTTTATACTCTTAAAACTTACTAAAATGGTCATTATAATCAACAAAACCATTCTTGGTATTTATCCCCTTTGAAGTTGAATATACAACACATAGCTTATTTCCTGCCCTATATAGTGGGGTAGCTTGCTCTCTTGGGTCCAAGCTTCCAAACTTATTTTGTAATGAATTTTCTAAATAGACAGCTTCTGAAGTAGAACCGTTAGCATATTGCCCTTGATAGTAATATTTAATTAAGTTTTGAACATTTTTGACATATCCCTTGCGAACTCCTGAAGGAGTAGGATATTCTACCTGTGCAAGTTGTTTGCTATAACTTATATCTAGTACTGTGATATTGTCACCATTACTTACGTATCTCCCTGGAATACTAACTCCATTTTCATCTCTGATATATAAATCATCTCCAACTACTTTTGCATTATTTGCATAAGAAAAACCAGCTAGATTACTACTTTGTGTAGCTACAACTGGTTTACTAGGCTGAACTATTGGATTTTGTATTTGTGTTCTATTACCATCAATAGCTATTTGTATATCATTTAGTAATTGTGGCCATGACTTTCCGTATTGAGTTAAATATGAATATGGATCTTGATGGTCTGTTTCTTTGTAAGTATCTGAAATATATTTATGTGAAAATACATTATCATTTGTATTCCATCCATACTTTTTACATAATTGAGCTGCTAATTCAACTGTATTTTTATATACCAGATCAAATTGCTCTTGGCTTGCATATGGTACACACATCTCAATAGATAAATACCTATGATTAGCTGTATATCCTGCATGCCATCCTACCTCACTTTCAGGAACAAATTGTATAGCTCCATTCCAGTCTACAAAGTAATGAGCATTCGCACCTACATATACTCTATTAAAATAATCATGTTCATTTTGAGCTGTTGCACCTGGATCTGCAGTATCATGTATTACTAATCCAATTGGATTTAGCTTTTGATAACTCCTATTATTCTGAATAAATTGTTCATTAACTGTTACTGCTTGTACATTAGTAGGTAAAATAAAAAAGCTACTAATAAAAGCAGCCACAAGTAAAAATAATAACATCTTTTTAGTTTTAAACATTTCCCCATCTCCTTATTATTTTTTTATTAGTATTGATGCTAGAATTGCTCCTCCAATACCTGAGGTTAAAGTTGAAATTATTGCAGTAATAATAATCATTTTAACTTTTGAATACTCTTCTCCTGGTTTTTTCTCATTCTCACCAATTTTTGAACCAATATCTTTAATACTATCTTTTATTTCTTCTAGAATTTTAAATATCATTTTTATTTGTTCTCCACCAGAAGCTGAAAAACTCTCTACTTCTCTCAGCCTTTCATATATGTCTTTTACGTCATTTCTAAGCCTATCAACATCATTCTTTAAGTTTTCAACTTGCATACAATTTTTGCAATTTTCATTCATGTTACACCTCCATTTTTTTGTAAAACAAAAGAGAGTTGAATAATCAACTCTCTCTATTTTTACTATTTCTTTTAGCCATTTCAACTGGGCAAATAGAAAACTCTTTGTCTGTCCTTTTTAGACATTTCTTATATATGCAATTTTTACAATTCATCCAATTTCACCTACATTCTCCATAATACCCATTTGCAAGTTTCTTTATTATATTTTAGTTCTAAGTACCTCATCGCTTCATTTATTACAGCCTGACAACTATATATTAGATGTTCTACCTTTTCCACTTTTTCTTTTCTCTGTAGAAGTCTCTTGCAAATCTTAATTTCTTTTTGTATTCCTTCTTCATCTTCCACTAAGATTACATGAGGTTTCATATTCCCATCAGTGTCATGGCTAGTTAATACTTCACATTTTTTATCTAATACTCTCATATAACTCACCTCTTTAAGTGATATTATACGAGAACAAATGTTTGCTTTCAATATATTTTTTAGAATTTTTATACATTAATAGCATCTTTAAAATCCTCGTCATGTGTCTTTATATACTCATAACAAGCTTTAATTGGACACATTTCTGCGATACTTAGCTCATCAGTGCCAAAAATTTCAAAGTGGTCTCCATAAATATTAAATATCTTTCTGTGTATATAATTTGATGGAACATTATTCCTAGCCTCCTCATTAGCATATCCATATATGATTATTTGGGCTCTTTTCTCCAAGTAATTCATAGCTATTGATTGAACTGTCCAATATGTTGCTACCGCCCCTGTTGGGGCTACTATCTCTTTCTGTATAGCCATCTTTCTACCTCCTAATATAGAACTAACCAATCTACTTCTGTTGAGTCTATTCTCAATCCAACAATTCTGAAATCAACTACCCCTGTATAGCCTTTTACAGTAAATGATGTCTTGTCCTTTTTGATAACTTGAACAGCTCCATTGCTTGGGAAAACCCCATATTTAAATAGTGCATCTGCAAGCCTGGAGTCCAGTTCGATAACAGTTCCACTTTCTTGGACTTCTTTATCAAGTATAAGATCCTCTATTAATACCTTAGGGCTGTCTACTGGAGATAATCCATAATTAGTTGATCTAATCTCTATCGAACCGCCTGATTTAGTACCGTTGGAATATAGGGCATGTCTTTGTGTATTTCCGAAATAGAAATATGCTCCTCCAGTTGTCTGTAGTATATAGTTACTAGAATCTCTTCTCCATCTAGCATCTCCGCCTCCCATATCAACTCCGCAGTAACCACTACCTATATTAAATACTTCTGCGTTACTTTGCCCTCTAACTCTTTCGACTATCGCTTGTGTCCCCATAAAATAATCATATTCTAATTTAGCTGCCCCCGAAAGAGAAATAAATGAATTTGCACCAATGGTAGTATTAACATGTACTGGCCAATATGCATAATTAGGATTAGTGTTCCCTATCATCATTATGAGTGAACCATTTGGGTTTTTCACTGTTATAGTTCCGTCAGTGCCACCTAAAGTCACAATATTAACACCGGATGAATTGTAGCTGTTTATAGCATTTCCTGACATAACTACCCTAGATCCATCTGATGCAGTTTGAACTGTGAATCCTGTTAGTGTTCCTACTGAAATTTTATCTGCTGATATTGTACCTGTGATTATGTTGTTTCCATTAATAGTTGTTGCACCTGGTGTTATTAAACTTGATATAGTAACATAGCCAGATAGATCTATTTTACTTGCACTTAACTTTACAGTTTCGGGACTTACATTAATAGCTGCTATAACTCCATTACTATCTACTTTAGCGGATATTTGATTAGCTTGTACTGTCAAAGATGCCTCGGCGCTTGTAATTCGATTAACTATATTTCCTATATTTACATTAACCACATGACCGTTTGCAGTTTCTTTATATTCTCCCGATATTGCACTATCAAATAATGGTGTCCATGTAACTCCATCTACGCTTACTTCTGTCTTTGTGCCGTGATATATTCTTCCATCCCAATAGTAATGCCAAACTTGAATATAATCAACATTTTCGTACACCGCTCCTAAATCTAATACGACCGCATTTAGACCTGATGTTACTGTAGAATATTTACCATTATTATTAGCGTTTAATTCCTCATCAGTTGTAAATTGGGGATTAGTAACTACTCCCGTTACAGCCGTAACTGTTTTAGCCTTAGCCAAATTGGTTGTTCCTTGCATTACCTTTAGTTCTGTCCAATGATTCCCTGCTCCTGCGGTAGAATTGTTTAACCAATCTCTAACATATCTAAACTTGATTAGATTATTCTTCATAGATTCTATATCTGACTTACTAACCTTAAGAGCAATAGAATTACTCAATTGTGTGATACTTGATTCAGAAGTGGATACCCTTGTAGTTAATGCGGTTAAATCACCCTGAGATGCTGAATCCAGTCCAAAACTTAAATTTGAATACCAAACTGTTGAGCCTGTAACATCTCTATTATTTAAGAATAATAGCTTTACATAAGCCGTACCATAAGCAAATTTAGTTTGGTCATTATCCCCAGTTGTATCAATTCCTCCGATAGTTCCTGTGTACTTTGTCCAATCGCTAGGTATAGCCACATTTACTGCTGAAATGTACTTATAGGTAGATGCATTTACATAGCCTAGTTGACTAAGTTTTGTTCCTGCTACAACTGTTCCTCCTGCCCATGGGACTCTTAGTGTTATTGTTTTATTTACAAAGTCAATGGCGCCAGTACTAAAAGTATCACCACCCGATAGATGTCTGGAATATGTCAAAGGGGGATATAGATAACCAGATTTATTTTTCCAATCCCAGAATATGAAACCTTTCTTACCCGAAATAGTAGTAACATTATCCCAATTATCAACATTATCTAAATTTACAACAGTGTCGCCATTTTTTAGATCAGTAAGTAGAGTTGACAATGTATTTTTTGTATAACTGTGATTACCCATTGAAATAGGATTTCCGTCACAATCATATTCAGCTATACCAATGTAATAATGAGCTCCAACATTAGGATTAGTCTTAGCCCATACGGACATTCTATAAGTTTTATTTACATCAACAGGGATTAGCTCATCTGAATATCTTACCGAATTATATACTGCATCCTTAAATGCCCCATTTGAGAAATATGAATCCGAGCCATCAAACACGAAACTACTAAAATTAGTGTTATTGCCTAAAGTAGCATTTCCATTACTAATTAAATTTGCCCCTCTTGAGTTTACATAATTCTGTACATCTGTTTGAGAAACCTTAAGAGCAATAGAATTATTTAATTGTGTAATACTTGACTCCGAAGTAGATACCCTAGTAGTCAATGCTCCTAAATTACTATTGGTTGTATTTAAATCACTCTGATTAGCTTTAGCCACCAGATCATTTGTGTATGCACTCGAACTTCTTACTGTTGATACAATAGCACTATCTGTTATTTTTAATTCAGCATTACTTACTCGTGAAGATAGTGAACTTATCACATTATCATTTGAAGTTTTGTAAGTTGTAAAATCTGATGAGTTAACTTTTAGAGAAATGCTACTGTTTAGCTGGGTTATAGAACTTTCTGCACTAGTTATTCTTGTTGTGACACTATCTAACTGTGATTGTACATTACTAGAAACAGATGTAAATGTAATATTAGTATCACACCAACTTTGAGATGGTTCATTTCCTGCTCCAAAAACTTCTGTAAGGTCTATAATCACAATACCATCTATGTTGAAAGTTGCAGTACATACGGTATTTGCTGCACCAATATACATTTTTATAGGTGCGTCCATGTCCATAGTAACAATTGCTGATTTTTTTTGCCATTGATTTATTTTTGTAGTATCAGCATTTACTTGAGCTTTAACAGTAGAACCATTAATCCCTCTTACATCCAATATTCCAATAAAACCACTCGTATAATTTGATATGAAACAATTTACAGCTACATACAATTTATGAGCAGAATAGCATACTACATTTTGAGTTCTATATGGATTAGAAGATGAAGCTATGAATTTTAATGAATTTACTCCGAATAAAGCAACTGTGCTATCAATCACTCCACCCGAACCTATCCAACTGGTTTCACCATTACTAAAGTCCCCATTTAAAATCAAATTTCTTCCATTAACGTTAGCGTTGATACTATTATTTATATCTTGTTGCCATACTTTAGAGCTTATCTGACCTTGAAGTGTAGTTATAGAAGTTCCTTGACTACTCACTGTATTGGCCGTAGTAGTTACTGTACTCTTCAAACTCGTAAATGCTAAATCTAAAGTTTGATTTTCTGTATCAAGTTTAACCTTACTTGCTTTTAATGTGCTAGTTGCTCCATTTATTTGTGTAATTAAACTTTCTTTTTCTATCTTGGAACCGTTAATATTAGCAGTATCTGATACCATATCATCCCTTATTATTTTAGACTTGATACCATTTGCCTTTAGTCCTGTTGCATCAAACATCAAGTTTCCTGAACTATCCCACACATACATGTTATAGTCATTACTTGCGTCCTTACCTATTTGAACCCTAACCCTAGTACTGTCTTTTATTTGTATGGTATTATCTGATAAAAGCATATTACCACTGTCTGAAACTATTCTAAATTTGCTAGTAGATATATCTCCTGCTAGAATTTTGCTAACGCTAAGATTATTTATCATAGCATCATTAATAGCTCCATTAGCTATTAATCCGCTAGTTGCGGTAATTAGCCCTGCTTGCAAATTAGATACTCCAATATTCCCTGCAAGTAGATTATCTATAGATGCTGCTCTAGATTCTAAAGTAGCTATTTTAGCATTTGCTGCATTTAGATCCGTAATAGTTGCACTACCAGCTTCAAGTGTTCCAACTCTAGCTGATACTACGCTTAAATCTGTTATTGTTGCTGTTGTAGCTTCTAAATCTCCTATTCTTGCTATAGTAGCATTTAAAGCATCAATTGAAGCTTTGCTCGCATATAAATCTTGAATATTTGCATTAATTACAGTAAGATTTGTTATCCTAGCGACTTCACTGTCAAGATTTTTAATCTGTGTCACCGCATCTATGCTATCAACCTTACTACCAACAAGTTTTCCATCACTTGTTAAAACTCTATCTGCATTATCTATAACTGCTTCGTTTTCAACTTGAATATCTTCAAAGCTTAGAGACTTGTTTGCAATATCACATGAGTTTCGTTCAGGTTCGTCTAGATACTCAACTATTTTAACTATCCTCTGTTTTTCCTTAACCTTCTTGTCCTTAGATAGTAATGTTACAGTATCTCCAAGATCATAATCTAAGATATCTTTATACTTGTCATTTAAATTTGCTAAATCAAACATATCTGCTTTGTAGGCTCGTATAGGTTTAGATAATTCATCGAGTTTAGCTTCTGCATCTTCCTTGAGACTTAGAGCATCAGTGTATCTATTATCTTCCCAATATACAGTTATGATCTTAGTTGAGTACTGGTAGTTTTCAACATATTCTTTGCCACCATTGATATCCTGTATACTAAGACCATCTTTACCCCTCGGAATTAGCCTGGTGCAATAATCATATGAGCTACTTTGTATGCTAAGCTTTTTCAAATTCAAACTATCACTAAAGTAAACCCCTTTATCATTTCCCATTGATTGATAAATATAAATCTTTCTGTTTATAGCATCAAACTTAAAATCACATCTGTAAACTTTTCTGATTTCTTGCAGAATGTCATATGAGCTACAATTTGCTTTTCTTACTGTTCTCTTCTTAGTTACATCACACGATCCTATTGTCCATCCAGTACCTGTTAAGGCTAAATTAACTGCATTAGTACATAATTGTTCTACTGCTTCAAAGTAAGGAAAGGGTGTACCTTTTAAACTTTCAATATTTATTTTTCCTGAAAATATTGTCCAATCATCCTGGATATTTACTTCTTTAATTACATACTCATTTTTCTTTGTCCTTATATAGCATTCTTCTTTTATAGAGTCATACTTAGAATCTGATTGTTGATAAGAAAAAGAGAGTACCTCATCACCATCTAAAGTCCTCTCTACATTTAAATCCTTATAGTTTTTTAATCCTGCAATCTTATTTTTATTTAAATCATATAATTGAAGCATTCCTTCCTCCTTTCTGAAAAGGAATTAGGTTTATTCCTCTATCATATAGTCAATTGCTATAAGCTCTGCTGGAGAAAGATTATTATATCCATCCAATAAGCTAAAGTTAAATTGATGTATTTCTATCTCATTTTCTATTGCTAAAAGTTCATTAATATCCTTATTCCATAGCTCTATACAATCCTCTTTAAACTTTACATTACCATTCTCATAGGAAAGTATTTTCCCTTCTGTATCTTTCACAGCGTACTTGTCTATAAGCTTTTCTCTTTCTTTATTATATATTTTGAGTTCGCTTTCAATTTTACTTATATTCTTAGCTATAGCATAAGAAACTTTGATTGGTAATTGCTTCTGTGCTATTTCTTTTAACTTTGCTGCATTATTTACTATTCTTTCATTACTTAATCTTACTTTCATTATTGAGCACCTCCTAAAACTTCATCTTCCACTTTATATACCTCTTCTTCAAATGCATCCATATCTGCTCTTACTTCAGCTCTATTTTTAGAGTATAACTCTTGATTAACTATTGATTTATTAACATTTGCATTGCTTGTCCCATCTGTAGAAATAGTTGCATTTAAATATGCCACTTGAACTCCATTTACTTCACTTATTCCACTTAAAGTTATATTCTTATTTACTTTTAACATTATTAATCATCCTTTCATTTTTAGATATTAAAAAAAGAGCTTATAGCTCTATATCCATCTAGGTTTATATTTTATTGATATATCACAACTACTCTTTGAAAAAGTAATTGTATTGGATCCTGGTTGAAGTTTAGGAAAATCCCAACTATCATAATCACCAAATTTATTTACTCCATTTTGAAGTACTGTACAATCTTCACCACTTATAATAACCTTCTGTCCTGTAGTTAAATTTTTAATAGTAAAAGTTTCTCCTAGTCCAGTCACTACTAGATCCACAAGTGAAATGCTAGGAGTTATTTCTACTATCGCTGGCGTATCAAGATTACCAGGTACATTTATAGTTTTTGATGCTATTCTATTTACTGCTTCTATTATTTCTGATTTATAACAATACGAAATGAAATTTAACGTTAGCTTTTTTGTCTCTTTTCTAAGTGTGTTTTCGCAATTGCTACCTATTAGAAATGCTTTATAATAAAAATTATCACCAAAATTTATTATGCAATCTTTGGATTTACTTATTAATGAGCTTACTTTACTTTTAATATCTTCCTCATTAATTCCTTTAAAGTATAGTTGAGTTTCAATTGTAACAAAACTGAATTTTTGATTCAGGAAAGAAGGTAATAAAGATTTTGGTAACCAAGCATATAAACTTTCTATTGTAGCTGGTTGAATTGATTTATTCATCATAATAGCTCCAAAATTTTTTATATCTGTATTGTCTAATAACATCTAATACCTCCTTCTTATTTTGTTTACTGCTAACTTATTACTTACTATTGGGATTATAGCTTCTCCTACGGCTCTATCATTCATCATCAATATAACTTGTTTATCAGTGTTTAAGATTGCTCCTAAACTATCTACAACTGCTTTAGCTGTTTGCATTGCCGTGTCTTTTACTATATTCTCGCTTTGAAGATGATTTGTTATTTTTGTTCCTCGTGGTAAATCAACTAGTTCATACCCTCTTTCGTTTATAGTAGTTAATCCACCTTCAAAGTTATTTGTTCCTAATGCATACATCGATGGTCCACTCATTTTATCCGTTCCTGTTAAATTTCCATGAACAGTATACGAAAATGTCTTTACGCTAGGTGTCCATCTATCCCATGCTCCTGTAAGCTTATTCCACCAAGTTAATATTTCACCAGTAGTTGAATCAACATTATTTGCTAGATCTTTATTCATTCCAAAAATCTTATCTACGGCCTCTGTTCTTGTATCTTCTGCATTTTGTACAATCCCATCTTTTTGCCTTTTAGCCTCTTCAATCATTTGATCTGCTTGGTCCTTAGTTATTACACCTGATTCATCCCTTAACCTTGTAATTATTGCTATCCTTTGGTCATATTCATCATTTGCAGCCTTTATGGCATTATCTCTACTTTCATTTAACTTTTTAATATGCTCTGAAGCTTGTTGTGCTGTTATTGTGCCATCATAGTCTTTCATTCTTTGCAAAATAACCTGAGCCTCAACCTCATTTTGAGAAAGTGCCTTTACTGCATTTTGTCTCATTTGATTTTGAAGATTTGTTATTTGAGTCACTTCTTCCTGCGTTAATGTTCTTTTCTCTTGACTTGCAGTTGATATTATATTATTTATGCTTTGTTCCTGCTGCTGAGTTGCTAATTTTCTTGATTCATAATAACTATTAATACTTGTAAGCATTTGTGTTTGTCCATCTGTTAGAATAGATTGAGAATCCATGAACATATCTTGGAGTTCTTTTATACTATCATTTTTTTGTTTCTCATATCCCTGTACAACTTGAGTGGCCATTTCATTAGTTTTGCTTATTAATTCATTTTTTATTTGCTCTGATATTATTGTTGAATTTATATATAGATCTTCTATTTTTTCCTTTGCTTGATTATCTAAATCAACATATGCACCTACACCTTTTTTAGTTGCTTCAGATATTTTAGTAACAGTAACTTCAGTTGCTGCCCCCATCATGTCATATGAGTTTTGTGTAGTTGCTGCAGTATAATCTAACTTATCAGCAAATAAATCCATACTTGGAATAACTTCTTGGTTTAATCCCTTGTATATTGCATATCCTGCTCCGGCTATTGCTGCACCTGCTACTAAATATGGTGCTGCTGCAACAACAACTCCACCTAATGAAGTTGCAAACCCTGCCATTCCTCCAACTTCTCCAATACCTGCTGCAACCTCTGCTGCTGTACCTACTCCTTTAGTTGCACTTGTTATTTTCCCTATTGCTCCAGTTAGTGAACTACCAACTTTTATAATACTTCCAAATCCCTCAACTATTTTCCCTGTTCCTCCAATAACTGGTCCTGTTGCAGCAGCTAAAGCTGCAAATTTTAATATTTGTTCTTTTTGTTGCGGTGTAAGTTGATTGAATTTTTCTATTAACTGTTTAATCACTTCTAATCCATCTTTTGCTATAGGTAATAAATCTCTTCCTACTTCTCTTGCTAGATCCATAACTTGATTTTTAGTTACTATCATTTTGCTTTCTGTAGTTGCATATCTTTGATTAGCCTCCTTAGTTAATGCATTGTTTTCTTCCCATGCATCACTTGACATTTTCATTGATTTTGTGAAAATGTCACCTGCTCCACTTGCACGAAGTAGTGCATCTCTTACTCTTATTTCACTTAATCCTAATTCATCAAGAATAACAGCTTTATTATCAAGTTTACCTAACCCAATAATAAAATCATTAAGAGCTCCAGCTGCATCAGTTTTAAATTTATTTGCAAATTCTTGCGTACTCATACCTGCAACTTTTGCAAATTCTTTTAACTCTTTTCCATTAGTTTGGACTTGCATTTGTATATCAAGCATTACTTTACTCATAGCTGAACCTGCTGCTTCAGCATCTAATCCTAATGAACTTAATCCGGCAGACATTCCAACTATTTGTGCTTGTGTTAATCCTACTTGGTGGCCTGCTCCAGCTAACCTCATAGCCATTGACATTATGTCAGCTTCAGTTGTGGCCATATTATTACCTAAGTAAACTATAGATGATCCTAATTTTTGAAAATCACCTTGTGACATTTGAGTTATATTCGCAAACTTTGCAAGCTCTGATGCTCCCTCTTCTCCAACTAAATTAGTAGCATTTCCTAAATCTATTATTGTCTTTGTAAAGCTTAAAATATTATCTTTTTGAATACCTAGTTGTCCTGCTGACTCTGCAACATGAGAAATATCTTCTGCGCTTGATGGAATACTCTTGGACATATTCCTTATACCTTCTTCTAGCTGAGCAAATTCTTCATCTGTAGCATTAACAGTTTTCTTTACTCCTGCAAAAGCACTTTCAAAAGAAACATCAGCTTTCACTGCTGCAGCTCCAAATGCTAGAATAGGAATAGTTGCTGTTTTGGTAAGTTTCCCTCCTAAATCAGCCATGTTACTTCCTACACTTGATATCTTTTCACCTGCTGTTTTTAAGGTATTACTTGCAGTAATCCACTTATTATTTTGCTTTTCTAATTCTGAACTTGTATCTTTTAAGGCTCCTTGAACTTTTGTAAGTTGTGTTTCAGCTTCAGTTAGTTTAATTTTATGATTATTAACTGTTGTAATATTTTTATCAACAACCGCCTTTTGCTCATTATATTTTTGTGTCACATCTCCTAGTTGCTCTTTTAATTTTATAGCCTCTTCACTCTCATCCCCCATGGCCTTAATTGTACTTTTATATCTTGCTTCTAAGATTTCTTTAGTACTTTTTAACTCCTGGAGTTTCTTATTGTTCTCTTCAGCCCTTAAGGATGATTTTTCAATGCTATCTTTATATAAATTTATTTTGTCATTAAGAGTACTTGTTTGTTTTACAAGAGCATCTTGCTTTGACCTTAAGTTATCCGTAGATTTTCCAAAAGCATCTAACTTTTCACCAGCTAACTTAATTTCACTTTGTGTTAACTTATACTGCGTATTTATATCTTTGAGTTTTTTATTATGTTCATTATCATCTATTGTAAAAATAGTACTGACTTTTCTTATTACATCACTCAATTTATTATCACCACCTAGAACATATCACTTAAACTCTCTGCATAAACAGTTTCATCTTCATCTTCTTTTTCTCCGAAAACTAGATTAACTACTTCTAATAGATTTCTCTTAAAGTAGCTTTTGTGATGATCTCCTAATATTAGTAGCTGTCTTAAAGTAGATTTTAAAAATTCTTTTTCAGTCATATTTAACTGATATCTTGCTAAATAATAATAGTAATCAAAATTAAAATCCCTTATTCCTCCTGGTCCCGAATTAGATTTTTTTTTACTTCTGTTTTCACTTCAAACTCAGAAATATCAGACAATTCTTCATTTAACAAATCAAGTATTATATTACTTAATACTTCAATAGATTTAATGTTTATTGCCATTTGATTCTTAATTTCTTCTTCAGAGATTTCTTCATCTGCCATGCAACGTATTATTGCAGGAAGTTTTTCTAAATTATTTTTGAATGTAAATTCATGTATAAGTAAAAAAGCATTGCCATAAAATTTGTGCATTTTAATTAATGCATTAAAGTCTAATTTCAACTCTACTTCTTTTTCTTTTATATTAATTTTATAAGTCTTAATTTCATTAACTAGCATAAATTCCTCCTAAAAATAAAGGTAGCCTTTCGGCCACCTATAATTAAGCTGCTTTTGGAGTTGGTATAACAACTTCCTTACCCCATTTAGCATCATGTGCAGTTTTATCAAAATCAGTATCACTTGTTTTAACAAAATGTTTCCAATCTCCATTGTCCAATGGCATAAATATGCCTGAAAGTGATTTTGTCTGATAATCTGTTTTTCCCTCTTTAGTTTTTGCCTTATCTTCAGGAATACTTAATTTACCTTTGAATAATGTTAAATATTCAGTTACTCCACCGCTCAAAGTTTTTTCTACCATTATAGCAATGTAAGGTGCTTCGTCATTTGCATTTTCAATTATTCCTCCATCTGTTGCAATCTTTTTACCTAATAACGCTGCATAATCTTCTGTTTCTATTGAAGTAAAATCAAAAGTTACATCAATCTGCCCGAGAGAACTTTCAGAATCCCATAATTGATTTTCTGCATAAATAGTTCCTTGTTCTTCCTTTGCATTTATGCTTATTTCTCTTAATCCTTGCAGATATTTTACTGCATCATATGTTGGATTTGCCCCAACCGTAGCTGGATCATGATAAATAGCATAATAAGCTTTATTTACACCTGTAGTTATCTTTTTTCCCATTCTTTATTCCTCACTTTCACATTCATAATTGTATCTAAGGATATAATGAAAGAGTTTAGTGGACTCTTCAAAATTACTTCCACCAAACTCTTTGCTAATATCCTCATATTCACTTAAGACTTCTTTAATTGTATCTTTTATTTTTGTATAGGAACCTTTAGTATATATATCTATTTGCAGTCTATATGTTGTTGAAATTTCCTTATTTTCTGCATAAAATGAACCATCTTCATCTAGAAATTCATATTCAATGTAAGGAGCTAAAGTATTATCTGGGGCATGTAATAGATATATCTTTGGATTATTATCAGAATCTAATCCTACTAATTCAGTTATTCTTGGATCTAATAATATTTCTCTAATCATCTTCTCCATTACTCAAGTACACCCCTTTCAATTACTTCAACTACTTCATCAGCAACTCTATCTACTGCTTTGCTAAAGAATCCTATATGTTTCTTGTTCGTGCTTGAACCGAATTCATTTTCAATATCTTGTGGTGTATCGCCTTTAATTTCAAAGCCTAAATTCCCATCAAATCTCTTTATTGTACCTTTCCAACTTTTCTTCATTGCTCCTGTTCTTTCATAAGAATTATCTTGTATAGACTTTTGGACGATTTCACAACCACCTTTTAATGCTACCCTCTTCTTTTTATCAGAAATATTCATATCATCTAGTCCCTCAAATACACTTTCAAAACCAACTATTTCAATTGCCATTTTGAACCTTCTGCAGCTTTGCCTTAATCTTAAGTTCTTTATTTAAATATTTAATATTATCTGGCGGCTCAATAATTTCATATCTCTGACCTTTAAAAAGGATATAGCATTCTTCATCAATATTTCTAAAGTACCTGGTATGAAATACTACAATAGTTTCAGATATATTTTGCTTTACCGCTTCTTTCTCTTTACCATAAAGGTTGTTTACTGCAGCGTATACTTTAAGAAATGTATCATATTTCTGATTATCAGTTGGAAAACCTTCATCATCAAGAACATTTTTAAGTCTTTGAAATTCAATTTTATGTTTTAAGTCTCCAGTTTTCACTAATCATCACCTCGAAATCTTAACTGCATACCTAATGATCTAACGCTGAATCTAACTTTTTCACTAATATTTGATGTATATTCACTATTATCATACCAATCTGATATTAACATCTTAGCAAGAAGTTTAGCTTTCTTTAGACTATTGGGACCCATTTCCTTAATTGGTCTAAAACTATCGTCAATATATATTTCAGCATTATCTATTAATAGTTGCACATCACTGTCAACTTTCTCGTCTACATAATCTGCTTCATAGCCAAGGTGCATTTTTGCTTCTTTTAATGTTAGTAACAAATTATCACCCCTTAAAATAAAAGAAGGGTATTAATTACCCTTCTTTATATTATTACATTTTTGAGTAAATTACTTTTACTGCCTTGTTGTCCCAAATTCTTACGTCTTGTCTTATTATTCCTCTCATTATAAGACTGTTATTTACAAATCCTGCTTCCTTTGATGAAGCAATACTCATTTGCTTTCTATCCCATAAAATTAATCCTTGCTTTAAATCCCCAACAATGAATGGTACTAATGGATTTGCTACATCTGTATTGTCGTTAGGTATTGTTTCATCATCATATACTACTACTTGTTTCCCTTTGAATTTATATGGGAATTCTTCTGTTCCATCTCCAGTTAAATATGGTCTTCCATTTTTATCAACCATACTATCAAGAATATCTAGTCCGCTTTGATTTGTAACTATCTTAGCAACCTTAGATATTGTAATTGGGAAGTCCTTATTTAATACCTTTTTCAATTTATCAAACGATAGTACTTCAGCAAGGACCTCTTTTTCAAAGACTCTGTCTGTTTCTTGCATATCGGCCTTTGATTTGGCTGTACCTATTATTCCTTGACTTCCTTTGCTTCCATTGTCAAATAAAATCATTTGATTATCTGTAGCATATGCCTTTTGAACAAACCATTGTGCTAAATAATCTTCAAGACCACCTGTTTCATCTTCAATCAAGCTGTTTGGTATTGGTAATAATCCTCCTAAATCTCTAATTTTGTAAGAAACTTGATCCCAGTTTGGTGAAGATATATCTGGTAATTGTTTTAGTTCTTGAACATCAATAAATGGATTTCTTGAAGCATTTTTTTCAATTACTCTAGAACCTTCTTTTGTAGTTACAGAAACTACAGTTACTAAACTTCTCAAACTTACATGTTCCCTAGAGAGTAAATTTATCTTTGTTACAATATCCTTTGGTATTAAATACCCACCATCTGCATCTACATTGCTTGATAAAACAGATATCTCTTCAGCATTTAAAACTTTTTTTGCTATAGCTTTTGCAAATGCTTTTACATGAAGTGCATTTTTATCTCTTGGACTTTCTTGATTTTGATTTGTTGGTGGAATTTCTTGATTTGTAATTTCAATACCATTAGCATCAAAAACTTTATCATCATCTATTGCCTTTTGTGCCTCAATTTTTGCTTTTAATGTTTGGATTTCATCTGTAGAAGCCTTAATTTCATCTGCCTTTACATCTGCCTTATTCATTATTTGTTTAGCTCTGTCCTGCGCATTTCTTAGCTGTTCAAAAAGTTCTCTTAATTCCTTACTCATTTCTTTTTCCTCACTTTCACATTTTGAATATAAAAAAAGCTCTAAAGTTCACACTCTAAAGCTAGTTTTGCTTTTAATATTTCCATATTTTTTTTGTTATTCATCTCTGAATCACTATCTTTCATTTTTCCTTTTAAGCAATCTTCATTTCCACATGTGCTGCACATGCAGCTATCTGAACCTACTTGGCAACAATTATTTTCAGCCATTGTACATATGTTGCATCTACACCCATTTGAACCTGGTTTACTACACTTACTTACATTATTACATTCAGAACATACACAACACTTTGCTCCTGAAGATTGACAATTATCACTGTGATTACAGTTATTACAGTTACATTCACTATTCATGTTTTTGATTTTATTTAACTTATTTATATTATCTACTTCAAGTAAGTGTTTCAATGCCTCATTTGCTGAATTTTGAATTGAATTTCTATTAAAGGATATGTTCATTACATTATTAATGTTTTCACCCTCTTGATAAAGAATTCCATCAGCAAAACAATTTTCTACAGCTGTATTAGCATCCATATATGATTCTTTATCCATCATTTCTGACACTTTTTTTCTATCCATCTTTGTCTTACTGCAATATGCATTTAATATTGATTCTTTTACAGTATCAAGTACATCAGCCTGTTTTCTCATATCACTTGCATATCCTTGTACTGATGATAATGGATTATGGATCATCATAATTGCTACAGGTGACATTAGAATTTCATCACCTGCCATTGCAATAACACTTGCTGCTGACATAGCTTTTCCATCAATTTTTACTGTTATTTTTCCATCATGTTCTTTTAATGCATTATATATCCCTGCTGCCGCAAATACATCTCCACCATAACTATCAATCCAAACTGTTATACATTTACCTTTACATTTTCTTAATTCATCTTTAAAAATGTTTGGTGATGTTGCATTAATACCAAGCCATTCATATATCCAAGTGTCGTCATCACTTATAATATCTCCCTCAATTCTTAATTCAATGTTTTCATCTTCTGTCCCTTGATTTTTTACGAACCTCCAAAACTTAGCCATTATTACCACCTCCTTTCTCGTATTGTTTTCCTGCCATCTCAACCGGAATATAATTACCATTCATATACAATCTGTCGCCTCCTTCTTTTGGTGGATCCTCTTCTAAACTTCTAACCTCATTAGGTGTTTTTATTCCATTTTGAATTGCTATTGCATATGATTCATATCTTGTCTTTGTGTCTCCCCTAAGCAATACATCAACATTAAACTTCGTATAAATACCTTTAATAATTTCACTATTAAGAAAGCATTTATATAAAATTTCCTGTTCATACGTTGTTAGAATGGCCATAAGTGTATCAGAATAGAATTCTCTATTTGCTTCGGATGTAGATGCATATGAAGTTTTAATCAACTCATTTATTTGGTGCATTTTAATGCCATAAGCTGCTGCTAATTGCTGAGCTGAAAGCTTCGTATTCTCTAAGAACTGAGCATCAGTTAACTTTAATGCTAATGGTTGGTATTGGTACCCAATTGGCAATAAACTGATTCTATTGGCATTTTTTAATCCTGAACTCATTTGTTCAAACTTTTCTTTAAATGTTTGTTCTGCGGCCGGACTTAAATCACCAACATAGTTAATTATCCCTGCTGTCTGCATACCATTTTTATAACTATTATTTAAAAACTGCCCTGCAGCTGCACTATTTTCTATATTCCTCTTTAGCATAGAAATAGGGCTTAATCCTACTAATCCATTAGTACTAAGCCCTTTGAAATGAAGTACGTCTGTACTTTTCAATTTATATTGATTACCTAGATTATCGGTATAGATATACCACATACTATTTTTTGAACTTAAAAGTCCGACATCATCAATCCATACTTTTACTTGTTCAGGATTCAAAGGATAAAACCCTTGTATTCTCCCTGCATTTTTACCTGTTCGTATAAAATCAATCCATGCATAAGAGTTTCCATGTATATTTCTAAGGACCTCCATACACTTCCAAAAATCACTTGCGCTCATATATGGATTAGGTCTTAACTTAAATAGTTGGTATAAGTAGTGGTCACTAGCCTTTCTTACTCCTTCATTATCTTGATAAATTTTTAAAGGTAACTTTCCTATAGCTTCACTTAGTATCTTTATGCAGGTATAGACAATCACCTCTTTTAATGCATTTTTACCACTCAATAATAAACTATTTTCTGATATTCCTAGAAAATTAATTAATTCATTAAAACTTTGAGACCAATTTGCACTCTCTTCTGAAGCTTCTTGATTTTTTATAGAGTTTCTAAATATCATTTATTTCACCCCCTTTCCGGAGGATTCTTCGCAAAATAAATTCCAAGAAGTACTAAGGTAATTCCTAAACAATATCGCCCTGCTATCTTAGATATAATAAAAGTGGTCCATATTATTATAATTAGACCACTAAATATGAGGATATCCTCAATATATTTAATTATGTTAACTAATTTCTTTGATTTATTAATGACTTTTTTTAATATTGCCTGTAACTTAATTATATTTTGCTCAATGAATCTCATTTTTTATTTCCTCCTACCCCCATAACTTATCAAGGAATTCATCTGTAGCATATTTATTTATGTCTAGTGCTGTGTTTTTATCCATCATCATTACTTTCCAACAATCAATAATCGCATCAACTGGATCTATACGCTTAACATTACTATTTTTATCAATCTTACATTCTCCAAAACTATTATAAGTTAACTTTGCATTTGCAATGCTCCAAGTCATTAATCCATTAAGCCTATCATATATAATGTTTTTAGCCTTAACAGTAAGCTTGAAATCCTCCGTTGCACTGCTTAAACTTCTTGCTGATTGTACAATCTCAATCAGATCACACCCTAATCCTTCTAAATCGCTTAAAAAAGCTGCAGAATTATATGGATCATAAGCTATGAATTTATATTTTAAATTATACTTGTCCCTAATTTGTTCTAAATATCTTATTATATATTTGTAATCTGTCTTTATTCCAGCCATATTTTCTGTCAAAATTATTAAGCCTTGCTTTTCCCATATATCGTATGGTGCCTTATCAGTTGCAATATGCTCATATAATCTATTTTTAGGCATGAAGCTTTGTGTGTGTACAAAATATTTTTCATTAGGTAATTTAAATATTAATGATAATGATGTTAGATCTCCACCACTTGATAAATCAAGTCCTACACCACATTCTTTACCTTCCATATCTTCAAGTGTTGTTTCAGACGAACATTCTTTCCATTCTTCAATATCAATGTAGTCATCATCACCCATTTGTACCCACATGTTCAGTGATTTTGTCATAAAGTTTCTTAATTCTTCACCTTGCATTTCCTTTGCTTTAATTGCATCAGATCTTAAACTTAATAAAGTTTCGGGAGTCCACAAAGGATTTGCCTTTGGCCAATTATTTTCATCCCAAATATCGTCTCCCTTATCTAAATTACATATGAATATAAATTGAGTTTCATCTTTTATTATTCCTCGTATTACATTTATGCAATAATCTTCTAGCTCCTTACAAGGACAATTTATATCAAATCCAGCAGTTGTTATTACACTTATCAGACATTCTTTTAATTTCTTAGTACCATCTACAAGCAATTTATACATTTGATTTGTCTTGTGTTTGTGAAACTCATCAACCGAACCAAAATATGGCCTAAATCCGTCTATGCTTTCAGTATCTCTACCAAGTGCTTTTATTACCCCTTTTGTCAAGTTGCATTCTATTTCTGATTTATAATCCTTAACAGTAAAAAGCCCTTTTTGAGTTTTTGTTCCTGAAAGTTCCGTATCTGCATTTATAAATTTTATACACTCTTTTAATACTATTCTTGCTTGTAATTCCTTTGTTGCTGTGGTGTAAACTTGTGGGTACTGATATCCTGAAAAATTACCATAGTAGAGAGCCGGAACTGCATTTCCTACAGATTTTCCATTTTGTCTCCCAACTTTTACGTAACTAGTTCTAAATCTTCTATATCCAGTATCCTTATGGATCCATCCATTCCATGAGCCAAAAATAAAACATTGAAATGGATATAATATCATTTGACTTGGTTCTTCACCTTCAGCAAGTGTTAATGTTTCAGCAAAATATATTATGTCATTTGCTTTATCTTCATCCCATATATAAGGAAAATCTTCTGTCCCTTGCCTCTCTAAATCATTTAAATGTCTTTTGCAACATAATATTTCATCCTCACCTGCAATTATGGGTGTTGATAAAGTGCTTCCTGCAACTACATCCATTGCAAATTGCGTTGCTCTATCCACTTCTACCACTCCAATTACTCCACTTGCTTTTAGGCTGCTCATCTTTTATTTGTTGCTTTGGAACATTCTTAATTTTGGCTAATGGATTTAAGAATAATCTATCTTCCATTTTTATTAGCATATCCATTTTTTTATTGATTGCATTTTCAAGTTGCAAATCTGTATTTATTGACAATAAAGTTTGTAACGCCTCTTGAAAATCCTCTGGAAATTGTCCCTCATACTTTGACCAGTCGCAATTTACTGAATTTAATTTATTACGTGTATCACATAAATTTAAATATTCACTATGTGTCATGCAATACCTTGCTAATAATCCAACATCTCCACTTGATACAAAATCAATATCCTTATAAATTTTAATAATTTCCTTCCATTTTTTATATGCAAGAACATCATTTTTAACATAACTAGGACAAATTAATTTTTTTTCACCAACTTTAATTTCATTCTTTTTTCTTTCCTCTATTTCGGCTTTGGTCAAGTGTTTCTTGCCATCAGCCACTAATATTTCAATAGGTTTTGCATTTCTACCCAAGACCATCACCTCCAAATAAATTTTATAAAGGGAGTTTTTGCGTGAAAAAAGGCCTTACGCACTTCCCAAGGAAATGCACTAAAACTTTTTTATACCCCCTGGGTATCTTTTATTAATTTTATTAATTTATTTTGCATATTTTCTTTAGTTAATTTATTTATTTTATATTCTCTATGTACCTTCTGGTGGCAACTCTCACACAAACATATAAGATTAAGGAGAACATATGCCTTTGATATGTCCTCCTTTACCTCAACTATGTGATGAACTGTATCTTTATATCTTAATCTTCCTTCGCTTAAACATAATATACATAATCCATTATCACGATTTGATATTATCCTTACGGTTATCTTCCACTTCTTAGAATTATATATAGATTGAATATCCTCATCTTGTCTTGCGTTCTTATATTCCTTATTCTTAATTTTGTTTCTTGCTGTTTGCTTAACTTCGCAATCACTACATAATCTCTGAGTATATTCAATAAGCTTTCCACATTTACAAAACTTCATATTTGCCATTATATTTTTACTCTCTTATCTTTCTTATATCAATGGATCTATCCTCTTTCATTAAATGTACTGAGCAATTATATCTACATCTCCCAATATCTCTCTTGCTATTAACATTTCCTAAAAAGTGTTTGCATACTTTATTTTTCTTTGTAATTGGCTCGTACCAATCACACTCATTTCTATCCACCTTTCTCACTCCTTTTATATCTAATGATGTATAGTCCATTACATAATAAAAAGCACCCACAATCGTGGATGCTTTATTTGACTTACTAAAGATACTTTGTATGGTTGACGGTGTAAGTCCCATAACCAAATAGTCTTGTAGTAACCTCTGCTAAAAAAGTTTAATTCCTACTACCATATTAATTCTTATATAATGTACCGTCAATGACACATTAGTGACAAGCTTGTCAAGTCTATACTAGAAACTTAATCCCATCTATGCCAAAGAATAATACGCTTAATTCTTCAATTGCTTTTGACTTATCTCTCCATATAGTTCTATCATTTACTCCAAGCTCTTCTGCTATGTCTAACACCTTTTTCTTTTCAAAATAATACTTATATATTACATTGTATCTTCTCTCATAGTTACTATCATTCTTTGATTTAAATTTATAGAACTCTAGAGCCTCTTCTATATGTTTTACAATTATTCTTGATCTTGTCCTAGTTCTTTTAATTGCATTAATATATATACCTTCATATTCTGATTCATCCTCTAGAGCTTCATTTTCTATTTCTAAAAACAATGTATCTGGATCTTCCTCTTCAAGTTTTTTCTCATCTTCAATAGCTTGTTCTATATGAGTTATTAAGTTGTTGTAGTTCCTTAGTAGTAAATCAGTATTCCTTAACCTTCTATCCCTCTTCTTTGATGCTATTTCTTTTTGCTGCCTATTTGTTTCAGTTAATACCTTTTTAACAACACTTATTAATTCCTCTTCATCTATTTTAATACTATTTACTTTACTCACTTTAGTTACCTCCTATCTTTTCCTGCTGCTTTACACCACGAGAAAACCATAAATATATAAACTCCTATAGCTATATATTTCAATTTTACTTCACCTTCTTTTGAATTATTTAATTCCTTTACTGCGATTGGTGTCTTATTCTATTAAGTTTGTATTTTAAACTTGATTTTTCTATTTTATCTTTTACTTGTTCTATGTTATTTGCGCATTTATTGCAACAATATGAAGTAAATAATGGATATTCATTACTAGCTCTACAAGCCTTAAAGTCTAAAATTTCAAATCCATCTTCTTTTTTAAATTCTTTGTTACAAAATCTACACTCTTTCCAAAACCACCTTGGATGAATTAACTTTACTATTGGATAAGTTTCTCTCTTTTTTTCTCTTTGCACTAAAATTACACTCCTTCATCAAAATTTCATATTTGTTCCTTTTGATTTATTAGATTTAAAGCTCTTTCCCTATTTTCTTTTCTGCTGCCTAACCATGAATCACATTCTTCTGGGAGTTCAATATTTTCAAGATATTTTCCTATAGCTTTTATTGTTTTAACCTCATTCATTAATCCTGTAGCCCCAAGGAGTGTATTTTTTATTTCATATAAACTTGGTAGATTTAAAGTTCCATGATTATTTGCTACCTCTTCTGGCTTTTCAAATCCACTCTCCATAAATACCTCCCAAACTCTCTCATACCACGCTTCAATTTGTGATTCTGCTGATTTATCAATTCTTCTTGCTATCTCCCAACCTATACTTTTAGCCTGCGCACTTAATTTTATGTTCGAACCAGTTATAATTCTATCTCTTAGATCTCTTTGAATCCTATTTTCTTCGTATCCTCTATAAATCAAACTTAGTATAAAGTCTACGTTCATTTTAGAAGGATTTATATTTAACTTAGGTGATTTTATAACTCTCCATCCGTTATCATTTCTAGTAATTAATCCAATTTCATTTGGTACCTCTTCTTTTTTAATAACACCTTTTGGACATGCTATATACATTCTATTGCAGCACTCTAAATATTTTTGAAACTTATTGTCTGATAACCACACTCCCCTAGTTAATTTAACTTCATAAAGCCTTATATCCTTTGTTGCATATCTATGAGGTGTCATGGCAATTAAATCTGCTCTTGAACTATTCATTCCTGGTATTTGTATTTCCGTAAATGTAAGCATTCCACTATTTCTCATATATTCTGCTAGATCTTCCTGAAGCTCTCTTTCACTTTTAAATTCAGATACTTTTTTCATTTAATCACTTCCTTCGTCTTATCTTTGCATTACGCAGTAATTCTTCCTAAAAACATTCCTACCGCAATTCCAATGATGAATAGTATAGTACCAATCCTAAGAGCTATTTCTTCATCTATAAACTTTTGTTTCATATACCCTCCTTATGACTGAATATTTTCAAATTCCGAACTAACCAACCTCTCTATACTTTCCATTACCTTCGCATAGCTCTGGAAGATTTGCTCCAGTTAATACTTCTGCAAAAACTGGGGGTACTGAGTTTCCACATCGTGCAACTTGTTTAGTTTTGGGATATATCTTTCCTTTATAATCTTTAGATATGATATAGTTCTTAGGAAATCCTTGTGCTGTAAATAGCTCACGTGGTTCAAGCATCCTCATGCCTATATCAATAATTTGATAATCTTGACCATAAATTGTTACTAGCCCAAATCTATCCTTACTTACTATAGTATCTAATGGTTCTTTAATATCTTGTCCCACTCCTTGACCATAGTATTTTATTAAGAATGCTCTTACTTCTCCAATATGACCTGGTCCAGCAACTATTGTATTAACTGGTTCATTCATGTCTGTACCAATCATATTTTTATTCATTTGAATAATAAAAGCACTTACGAGCCCATACCTAGGTGAACTATCTAATGTCATAATTGGTTCATCTATACTTTGACCTCTGACTCCATTTTTAGTCGTTTCAGTATGGTATTGAATTAATGTAGGAGTTATTAAACAATGTTCTTGCTTACTGACTATAGTGGTTAATGGTTCATGTATGGACTTATTTCTGTCCTCTGTAAACCCCGTTTGCCCTATTTGCATTATAAAAGGTTCTGGATTATCTATAACAAACTTCTGTATGCCCTTAGCTATTCGTTTCATAGTATTTTCTGCAAGTGGCTTTTTTCTGCCAAATATACTTTTACAAGGGATATCCCAATCTATTATTTCAGCTGCTGATACATAAGGTTTTAGTAACCCTTCTTTTACTTCATTACTATTTCTATCCCCATGTGTTACCTTCGGCCACACTATAGGTTTTCCATCACATCTGGCCACCATGAAGAATCTTTTTCTTTTAGTTGGTGCTCCATAATCAGCTGCAATTAATTCTCTTGTCTCTATATCATAGCCTAATGCTTCTAACTGGCTTTTCCACTTCCTATAAGTTTGACCTTTCTTGCTTTTTATTGGTCTCCTTCTTCTATTCAACGGCCCCCATGTTTGAAATTCTTCTACATTCTCCAACATGATAACCCTAGGTCTTACAAGAGCAGCCCATTTTAAAACTATCCATGCAAGTCCTCTAATTTTTTTATCACGTGGTTTTCCACCCTTTGCTTTAGAGAAATGTTTACAATCTGGACTAAACCATGCCAATCCAACTTTTCTCCCACGTACGGCTTTAACTGGATCTACTGCCCATACATTCTCGCAATAGTGCTCTGTGTTAGGATGATTGGCTTTGTGCATTGCTATTGCATCTATATCGTGATTTATAGCTATTTCAACTGAATGACCTATAGCTAACTCTATTCCTGTACTGGCACCGCCTCCACCTGCGAAGTTATCAACTATTATTTCATCTAAAACACTTATTTGTTTCACTTTATCACCTGACTTTACCTAGTAATATTTTCATGTTACCAATCATCTTATACATTTAAGTTTTTTCCTATCTGCTTTTGCATAACTATTTGAAATTATAAAATTGTCACATTCAAATTTTATGTTTTTACTTTTGTTCTCCTTAAGATCATAGTAATAACAATCATCGCAATTAAAACAAGCTGTCTTTTGTTCTTCAACAAATGGATTATCAACATTATTAATGCATTTATTACATTTACATTTATTGCAGACTATCATCTTTACCCTCTAAATTTCTATTACTTGTAAATAATCTAGTAAATAATATTCATTAAAAAATATTTCTTCCATTTCCTCTACAGGGATAAAATTAAAACCTACTTTTCCTTTATTCTCTTGCCATAGATTCCAATAATCAATTACTGTTTCACCTGGTATATAATATTTTTTGTCAATTTTCTTTAGATGGCATAATATAAATGTTGTTTCATTTACTAATATTGCATCTTTCATATATTGAATTTGATGTGGTTCAATATTAGCTAGTGGAAGTCCTTTGTGTTCAAGCGTTTCCTTACAATCAAAACTTATTGGTATTCCACCTCTTATCGTTCCTCTAAAATCTAGAGTGCTCTTTCCTTCTGGATATGCATCTATAATCTCTTTTCCTCTTCTTACAATATTCCATTGTGTACTAATCTTTTGAATTAATGCTTGTCCTGAATCTTTGTAAAATAAATTTGCTTTAATAACTTCTTTTTCAAAATCCTTACCCTTGTTGGCCATCTTTTTATTCTTTACTGGTATCAATCCTCTTTTTACCACTTGTAATTCCCCTTCCTTTCACCTTTTAATTTCTTTTTAATCCTGCTATTATTTTCAATACTGAAACTTCTTGCTTGTGCTTTTCCAATTTCAATTTTCTCTTTCTTTTCAGCTATTCTTTTTCTTGCATAGCTCATAAATCTATCTTTGTTTGAACTCCCCTTAATCACCTCTTTAATGCTTTGTCCCCAAAATTACATATCCTTCAGGAACATATTGTTTCTCATCCTCTTCTCTACCCAAAATATAAGTTATATTTACTTTATGAATCTTATTGAGGTATTCTCCATTTTCATATTTTTCTAATATCAATGTATCTCCAACTTTAAAATTCCTATCATCTTTTCTTACCTCAAAAGGCTTTTCCCCTTTTTCAGCAGCATCAAAATACTTTGGTAGTGTTTTTAACATATGGACCATATTCTCACCTTCTCCCTAATCTCTTAAGCTTTATATGGAGCTTTTGTCTATTCCTAACTCGCTTATTAAACTTAATTCTTGCAGCTACCCTTCTATTAACCCTTGTCCAATAATCAAACATAATATCACTCCTAAACTCTTTTAAATTTTTTGGAATCATTCATGCATTGATTGAATATTCCTCTAGAACTTATATGAATGTAATCCATGACCTTCATTTTTCCTCTAATGTATTCTTTTAGATCACTCTTTGTTTTCTTCTCATTTTCTGCTAAAGTTATTTTGTCTATATTCACCCTAATCTCATTTAATCTGTCATACATTGAGAGTGAAATCTTACTTAGTTCAAATGCTCCTGCTCCATCTTCTGAAGCTAAGTTTTTATACTGCTCAATTATTTTATTGCAAAGTTTAATATCCTTTGTTATATCCATCCATTCACCTCTCATTAATTTCTTAATTTTCTAAGTTTTATATATAAGTAACTTCCTGCAGTAATATCATTTATTGTGGCTTTACAATCACTAAGGATGTATCCAGGATATAAGTTTTCAAATGTTGCTCTATCCTCTGGACACCTCGCCATATCTTCAGCTTTTCTTTTTGAAAACTTAAAATCATTTACTTTAATAACTGGCTGTTTTAAATTCTTTGATTGAGTCCACCTTTTAGAACCTTTAGGATCTTTAGTAATATATCTGGCCAATGCTTCATATCCAAATTCATCACTTTTCAATCTATCTGCATTTGCTCTTCCTTTTCCCCAAAGCCCTTCTACTTTATCTCGGTCCATATCATTTATTACAATATGATGATGGAGCCTAATTTTTTTATCCTTATCTTCACTTTCTCTGAATTCAATTACTGCAATATATTTTAAATCCGTTAATCCATTTTTCTTCCTATAGTGTTTTAATCTTCTTAAAAAATTTGATACATCTTTTCTTGCCTCTTCTTCAGATTGTGGAAGTGTATCATCTGTATAAGTAAGATGAACTGCTAAATCTCTATCTGTAAAATTTGTATTTAGTAATCTTATTAAGTGTTTCTTGGCATTTTTATCATTTAAGTTTTTTTGCTTTGGTTTAGATTCTTTTTCTTTCTTTTTCCTTTTCTGTTTTCTCTCTTTAAAACTTATAGGATAAATCTCTACCTCTAACATTTTTCCAGAGTAAATTCTTTTCTCTCTATATGGCACCTTTCTCCCCTCCAAATATTTTTAAGTAATCTTTTTTATGATTTAGTGGAGGATCTCTCCCTCTATTAATTTTTAATTTTATCTCTTACCTATAGATATTTAATACTAAGTTTTAACTACTCTTTTTAAATCTTAATTATTTTATAGTAATTTTTACTTATTACTACTTTTTATCTCTATAGTTGATAAGATAATACCTATTACGAGGCTCTTAAAAGCCTTAAATTTGGCATTTTTATTGACTTAGTGCCACTCCTTATGGTAAAATATGCATAAAGAAGGCTTTAAAAGTCTTAGGGTTTAAACACATTACTAAACGGTCGGATGTTAGAGTAATGTGTTTTTTTCATGCTCTTTTTTATTTTTTAAATTTGTACTATATGAACAATGTATCCAGCTTGTACTATCATCAAAGTTTTTACATTTCATACAATGACTCATGCATATAAATCCCTCTGCTTGCGGACAGCTTACCCATGATTTAACGTCTTTAGGTTCTTTGCAGCACACAATGCACTTCTGAGTACTCATTTTGCTGCCTCTTCTAAGTTGTTTAGTTCACTAGCAGTGGTTAATGTCTTACCATCTAGACCATACTTTTTCTTAGCTATTTTAAGTGCTTCATCAATGTTCTTACCTTCTAACATTTGTTTTTCTGCTTCCTTTGCAGCTGCTAAATATAAATTCATTATTTTACCCATTTCATCACTCCTTTTATCTCCTAATTCTTTATCTAATAGTGAGTTAACCTTATCAAAGCTATTTAGCTCTACCAGTACAGGTTTAAGATTTAGTCTTTTGCATAGTGTCATGTATTGTTTCAACGCATTCATTTTCATCCTTCTCACCTCTCCCTATGATTAATGCAAAATCAATAGCAACAGTAATAGCTATAGCAGCTAATAAAAGAATAAGTATGGTTAAGAAAACAAATGCTTTTAATTCAATTAACTCCATACACTTATCCTCCTAACTTAAAAATCTAACTGGATCATATTCTTGCTTAGTTATTATGTTAAGTGGAGTAAAATACATATGGTCTTTAGTTGTATAAAGAAAATTTTCAGGATCCAAACCCGCTTCACTTAATGCTTCTTTCATCTTTAGTGTTAGCCTCTTCCCTCGCTTCATTTACTCATCCCTCTTTTCATATTTATTGATCTCATATCCTCTACTATCTGCTTGTCCATCTCTTGGCTAATCTTAATCATTTCATCATTCGTTAAGTCATCCATGTCATAATACTTAGCTGCGCATTCATTTAATTCTTCTCTAATATTTCTCATAAAAACTCTCCTTAACTTATTAATTGTTATGTTAAGTTGTACATCATATCTAAGTAATTAGTGCATTTTAATGCTAAGTCTCTTTATACAATGCCTTAAAGTTTAACAAACCTATCCAAGAAGGTTTAATGTTATGCTTTCTACAAAATTCAATATAAACATCTAATGTTTTAGGTGACACTCAACTCACTCCTTATATAACTTTTTTTTCTAAAGAAATTTTTTCTAGCCATGCGCTGAGAAGTTCCTTATTGACCATAAATTTTGAATTGATTTTGAAAACTGGAAAACCACTCATAGGATCATTAGCAAGTTCTCTTAACTTGGTTTGTCCAATTCCAGTTAATTCTGCACACTCTCGTATTGTTAATGTTAGTTTTTCTATAGATTTAACTTCTAGTATTGCTTCCTTAACCAATTCTTTGAGTTCTTTTCTATCTAACTTCATGATTACTCACCTCCAAAAATTTCATCTTCTCTAACTCCAAAAGCATTACATATTGCTTGTCTACTTATTTTCCTTGGTTTAGTTTTCCCAGTTTCCCATGACCAATAGGCCTTTTGATTTGTTAGGCATTCTTCAGCCGCTTCATTCTGAGTCCATCCCTTCATAGTTCTAAGTACTTCAATTTTCTTGTTCCATGAAAGTGATTCAAACATGTCTGACATACTTCTCCCCCCTTTTCGTATTATAACGTAATTTACGTTGTCATGCTTAAATAATATATTTTGCCATGATTTATATCAAATCCCATTTTTACGGAATATACCGTAAAAAAAGTTAAATTATAAAACTATCCCACCAAATCTATTATTTTCGTTTACTTTCGTAATATTATTGACTCTTTTACGTAAAATACGTATAATATAACTTGAATTGATTTTTGGTTTATTTTGAAAGGATGTTAAAAATGCAAATTGATAAGAAATTTATAGGAATGAAAATTAAAGAAGCTAGAAAATATAAGGCTCAAAAGTACAATAAAAAATATACTGGTGATAACTTAGCAACTGATCTAAACATATCCAGAGGTTATTTAGGAGATATTGAAAGTGGTAGGACTTATCCAAATTACAAAATTTTGATTAACATCATTAAAATTTGTGAGGTTGATCTAAGCTTTTTTGTGGATTTTAGAGAAATATTAAATCAAATTATCGAGAAGAACTTCTCTAATCTATCTAAGGAAATGATAAATGAGTTATCTGAGTATATATATAATTCACTTTCTTCTTCAGAAAGTTATGAAAATGATATATATGAACTAGATTTAAATGATTGGTTGAATTTATATTTAAAACATTTGTCTACAGATGATTCTTTAAAAATCAATGAACCTTTTGAAAAATATACAACTGAAAAAATAACAGAATTTAAAACACCTCAACAAGCAATTAAATTTATTTTAGAACAACCTGCATTAATGAACTATGGTGGCTATGATATAACAAAAATGAGTGATGAAGATATAATTGATTTCGCAAATGAATTATTAAGACAGTTAGAAATATTAAGCTATAAATATAAAAAATAATCATCTGAGGGGGACTTATATGGATTGGATAGACGAAATAATATTAGGTCTAATTGATAGATACAAAACTAATAACGTATATGATCTATGTAATTGTTTAGGCATAGAAATAATAAAATTAGATTCACGAAACATACTTTTGGCAAATAGTAAAGCTTTCTATTATAGAAATATTGATGATTTAGAAGTTATTTATTTAAGAAATAACTTAATTCATGAGGAAGAAGAGTTCATTTTGAAACATGAGTTAGGTCACGCAATATTACATCCAGAGCTTTCAACACAAATTTATAAAAATCCTTTTAAAAACTTAGGGAAATATGAATTTCAAGCAAACTACTTTGCCTTTAGACTTAGCAATATAGATTTTAATAGTATTGAATTTGAAAATTTAAGTTTAGAACAAATATCTAGATATATTGGAATTCCTTATGATGTACTTGAAAGAATTATTTAAGAAGGGAGTAAGCTATATGATAACTAAACGTATTTTTGAAAATGGTAAAGAAGATTACAGAGTAACCATCTTTACAGATAAAGATGGTTCAGGAAAGCGCATGCGAAAAGATTTTTATGGGGAAAGCAAAGAAGATGCTGAATTAAAAATGAAAGAATACTTAGATAAAATAGGAAAGGAGTAAGTTATATGGCAGTAAAAACAAACTATAAAAAGAATGGAAGTGAGTATTTTAGAACAACTGCTACTATTGGTAAAGATAGTAACGGTAACCCAATAAGAAAAGAGTTTTATGGGAAAAATAAAACTGAAGCAGAAGCAAGAAAAAGAGAATTTCTCGACAACTTAGGAAAAGGACTTAATATTAATTATGAAAAAGCTGTTTTAGGTGATGCTATGAGAACTTGGTTATTTGAAGTTGTTAAACCTTCAGTGAAGCCTGGCACTTTTGAAAGATATGAAGGTATTTTCAGAAACTATATAAAAGATAATCCACTCATAGAACACTCTAAAGATGACTTATCACATAGTCTTGAAACTAGTGAACTATATAATCTTAGAATATACACTACTCAATCGATTTCAATACAAAGATATTATAATAAACTTTTTAAGAAGGGTAAGAGCAGTAGTTCAATTGAAAATTTAAATAAAATACTAAGATCTTTTTTTAATTATGTAGTTGAGGAAGGTTTTATTTTAAAAAATCCTTGTTCTTCTAAGAGAATAACAATCCCAAGAAATTATGAACTTGAAGAAAATGAAGATATTGATAATGAAGATGAAATTTATGTATTTTCAAATGAAGAAATTAAATTACTTGAAAAATCCCTAGATAAAAATAAACTTAAGGCTTTATATCTTTTAGCGCTATCTACAGGATTACGACAAGGAGAATTACTTGGGCTAAAATGGAATGATATAGATCTTGATAAAAAGGAATTAAAAGTTCAAAGAACTATAAAGAAAGTCACTATAATAAATGATGATGATACAAGAGAAGGGAAAATAGTTGTTCAAGTTCCCAAAACTAAGGGATCTCTTAGAACAGTTCCGATTCCCTCTAAGATTATTCCAACACTTGAAAAACATAAAATAAAACAGAATGAAGATAGGCTAAAATTAGGAGAATCTTATCAAAATAATGGCGAATTTGTGTTTGTAACAGATAGTGGTTCTTTCATAGATCCTAGAAACCTCCGTAGAGCCTATAAGAGAGCTTTAAAACGTGCAGGTGTTATTTATCGTAAATTCCACAATTTGCGCCATACATACGCCACAAAGCTTTTTGAAGCAGGTGTACCCCTCCCTACCGTTCAAAAGTTGTTAGGACACTCTGATATTTCTATAACAGCTAATATTTACACTCATGTTATGAAAGAACAAAAAATTGATGCTGCTGATAAATTAAATATTTTATTCTCATAATATTTTTTTTACTTTCTCAATGTGGGAAAAGTGTGGGAAAATAAAAAAACTAGGGAAAATAATCCCTAGCAATTGGCTCTATTGGTGCACCTAGAGGGATTTGAACCCCCGACACACGGATTCGAAGTCCGGCACTCTATCCAACTGAGCTATAGATGCATTGTTTTAATTATACTATATAATACTATTCAATACTAGATTATTAGTTTGTTCAAGGTTATTATAATCAAATCTTGTAATGTTTAATGAGTAAAATAAAAGCCAAGCAAATAATGCTTGGCTTCTTTTGGAGCGGGTGATGAGAATCGAACTCACGTAACTAGCTTGGAAGGCTAGGGCTCTACCATTGAGCTACACCCG
>NZ_JAKGTF010000022.1:0-42458 GCF_022324735.1 Clostridium sp. YIM B02551
GACTCCTAGGGGAATCGAACCCCTGTTACCACCGTGAAAGGGTGGTGTCTTAACCGCTTGACCAAGGAGCCATGAATAACAACAACCTTCTTCAGTGATTACTCTCGGAGCAACCCGACAAAGAATATAATACCGAAATTTAATAATAGTGTCAACACTTTTTTTATTTTTTTTAATAACCTACCTAATTTTACTCTTTTTTATAGATTATTTAAGTTATATTTTACAAGAAAAGACCATCTTTTACAAGATAGTCTTTCAAATAATCATAACTATTTGTATTAACTTACCTATCTTTATGATTTTTAGAGTTTGCATGATGACCTATCTTTTCACCATCTATAATTCCAACATCTTCTCCACCTTTTGGAAACATTTTTCTAAGCTCTGCATTTGATTTTTCTCTGTCTCTAATTCTATTCTTATTGTCATCCATATATAAGTCTCCTTTCACTACCCAAGAGCAACTAGTGCGCATCCTTCAATAGCTACTATGTCATTTTCTTTGCAGTAATCTAATATTTCTCTACTTTCTGCTCCTGGTTGAATTAAAATATATTTTATGTTTAAAGTTTTTGCTTCTTCAATAAATTTTATTCCGCTAATAGGATTTATACATAAATCTATAACATCAATTTTATATGGAACTTCTTTTAGGGTTTTATAGATTCCTTCTCCTTTAGGATGTACTCCTTCAACATTGAAACCTCTTGATTTTAATTTTTTTAGTATTTTGGCGGCATATTTACTTTCATTTGTAACATCCCCCACTACAACCCAATTTTTAAAATTCAATAATTCAGTAGCGTTCATTTTCTCTACCTCCTTTTATTGCCTATAGATAAAATCTATTATATAAATCAATTATACACCTTTTTCTTAGTAGCTTCACTTTTCTCCCCTAGTTATATTATTTCAATAATGATACAATTTATTTATTCTAATTAATTAAAATGTTAAAAGGAGAGTTTGATATGATACATCATGAATTATTAATAGTTGGTGGTGGTGCTTCTGGTTTACTTGCAGCTATTTATGCAAAAGACTTAGGAATAGACGTTGCAATTATAGAAGCTGGAGATAGAGTTGGAAGAAAAATTTTGACAACTGGAAATGGACGTTGCAATATCTCTAACTCAACAATAATTTCTCCTTTCAAGGGATTTCACAGTTCAAATGAAAAATTTTCTACAGCTGCATTAGAAGACTTTTCTGTGAATGAGACTATAGATTATTTTTCTTTTTTAGGACTTCCTATAGTAGAACTAGAAAACGGAAAGTTATACCCAAAATCTTTGCAAGCCTCTTCAGTTGTTGATATTTTGAGACTTGCTTTAGAAGATCGTAGTATTCCTGTTTATAATTCTTGTAAGGTAAAATCTATCCACAAGAATAAAAGTTTTATTTTGTCCACAAGTAATGAGGAATTCAGCTCTTTCTCCTGTGGAAAATTAATTCTAGCCTGTGGAGGAAAATCAGCTGAAAAAACTGGTTCTGATGGTTCTGGGTATTCCTTATCCAAGGATCTTGGTCATAAAATAATTACCCCTTTACCTGGAATAGTTCAGCTTAAACTAGATTATCCTTATTTAAAAGCCTTATCAGGAATTAAATTTGACGGCTTAGCTTCTATTGCAATAGATGGAGAAGTTCATAGAAAGGAATTAGGAGAGCTATTGTTTACTGACTATGGAATATCAGGTCCACCTATTCTACAGCTGTCTGCATTAGCTTCTAGAGCTATTTATGAAGGTAAAACTGTTGATATCTTAGTTGACATGAATCCTGAAGTTTCTCATGAAGATGTGGATAATTTTCTACAAGGTCATTTAAGTATTTTTTCACACAGAAAAGTTTCTGATGCACTTATAGGAATTGTTAACAAAAAACTGATTCCTACTTTACTAAAAGAAGCTTCTGTTGATAATTTTCATAAACCGGCTTGGGAATTGTCATGGCAAGAAAAATCCAAGCTTATTTCTCTAATGAAGGAATGGAAATTTAAATGTATTGGAACAAATGGATTTAATAATGCACAAGTAACTATAGGTGGTGTTGATACTAGTGATGTTAATGAGGAATCCTTGGAATCTAAATTAGTACCAGGATTATATTTTATAGGTGAGATTTTAGATGTTCATGGTGACTGTGGGGGATATAATCTTCAATGGGCTTGGAGCTCTTCTCATAAAGCAATAAACTCTATTCATAAATCAAATAACCCTGAGGCATAATGCCTCAGGGTTATTTAACTATAGCTTCTTCCATACACTTGTTAATGATGTTATATCATTTCCTTCATCATCTTTAATTAAGTGTACAATTTTAATTTTATTTCCTTCCTGCTCTTCTGTTGCACACATAGTTCTTACCATATGTCCGTAAGTAATTTCCTTTATAAATACTATGTTAATATCTTCTAATGTGTAGTTAGTAATTATTTCTTGAGGAACAACTTCTAACGCCCATTCAACATATCTGGTGTTATTAACATGTTTATTTGAATCTATATCGCTATATCTAACATAAAATTCTTTCGTGTATTGAGCCTCCTCAAGCTTATCAGGCTCGTTCATAGGAATAGCCTCATCTATATCACCATTACAACCATAAGCCTCATAAAGATCTTTTGGAATTCTAGATGGTCTCCTTCTATTAATGTCTATTAAAAAAAATAAACTCATACCCTCAGCTATTAAATTATCTTCCTCATCATATAAAAAATATTCTCTATATGCATAGAATTTTTTAAACCCTGTTGGAATAGTTTTTATCTTAATATTCTCACCAAAACCTGGATACCTGTATACTTTAAGATTATATTTATAAAACACCCAGGTTAAATTCTTCTCTAGTAATTTATCTACCCCGACTTCCAATCTTTCAGATTGCTGCATTCCTATATCACACAAAAAATCGAAGATAGAAGTTATTTTACATTTTAGTCCTACATCTAGATTGTAATAATTTATTGGATATATATATTCAAAACTCTTCCCCATCTCTTACCTCCACAATAAATACTTATACAATATATTCTATCACTTAATATATAAAACTCAAAAATTTAAAGGGTTGTAAAAAGTCATTATTCATGCTTTCTACAACCCTTTCCTACTTTTTTAAGTAAAAAATTATTTATTTAATGCAGTCATTAATTCTGTCAAATTTAATCCGTGCACGATAGCAGCTTCTTCTAATGTTTCTGATTGAGCTGATGGGCATCCAACACATCCCATACCAAAGCTCATTAATACTTCTGCCTTTTCAGGATTAGTTCTAACTACTTCTCCGATTGTCATTTCCTTTGTTATCATCCTTACCACCCTCGCTTAAATAGATTCGTTGCTGTTCCCAACAAAGAAATTATATTATTATGTTAAAATAAAGTCAAGTATTTTAGTCGGATTTAATTCTGTTAAATTTTCGAAACATAATTTTCTCTTTTTGAGTAAAAATAACCATAATAAAATATTAAGGAGATCATTATGGAAAAGAAAAGTTTACTATATAAATTATTAATATTAAATCTATTTTTAATCTTTATATTATTATTGTCAAGAACGACTATTTTATTAACTTTTATAAAAAAAGCCTCTAAGGTAATTATATTACCTATAGTTATTGCTTTATTCCTATATTACCTTATAAATCCCTTAAAAAAATTATTCGTTAAAAAAGGACTCGCATTAAAACTATCAGTTTATTTATCACTAATAATTTCATCCTTACTTTTATACACCTTTTTCTTTATAATTATTTCAAATCTTGTTGAGCAAAAAGATTATATTATTTATAGAGTTTCTCTATTAATTGCTCAATATAAAGACGGAAACTTCAATTATATTAAAGATCAACTTTCAAATTATGTTGATTTTAATGCTATTAAAGATTATTTTATGAGCCAAGGACAAAATTATATTTCTAGAATAATTTCTATACTAAGGGCTTTATTTGACTTCGGATGGAATCTTTTTTCTAATGTGATTTTGGTTTTATTAATCGTTTATCATCTATTAAATGGCGATACAAAATTTAAAAAGTACCTATTATCTTTACCTTTTGTAAGAAAACATAAAAGAGCAAATTATATTATTGAAGAAGGGGATACTGTTCTCTCTAAATACATAACCGGGCAAGCAACTGTGGCTTTTTTTCTTGCTCTTTCAGTTTTTTTAGGTTATTTAGCTATAGGGTTTCCTGGGAAATTATTTTTATCACTACTAACCTTTATACTCGCTTTCATACCTTTTTTAGGATTTTTTATATCCATGATTATCCCATACATAATTGCTTTAACTATGGGGCTTCCAATGGTGATAAAACTTACACTAGTTTTTATGATAGCACAAACTATTAAAGGTAGATTTATTGTTCCTTTAGTTATGTCAAAGGCAATGAAGATACACCCTCTTACTGATATATTCTTAGTAATAGCTGCAGCCACTATATTTGGAATAGCTGGTGCATTTCTTGTGGTCCCAGTATACTCTATACTTAAAATTGTTTGGAGCAGTCGTAATATTGAATTACAATAAAAAAAAGAGGGTATACCCTCTTTTTTTGCTATTAAAACTTATTTTACTCTTATAGTTTGATCTCTCTTTGGTCCAACTGATACTATATCAATTTTTACACCAGTAATTTCTTCTATTCTTCTTAGATATATCTTTGCATTTTCAGGTAGTTCATCATAGCTTCTTGCTTCTTCTATACTTTCATCCCAACCATCAAATTCTTCATAAACTGGCTCACATTTTGCTAAATCTTCAAGGGATGCTGGGAAATAATCTATTACCTTATCCTCAAATTTATATCCTACACACATCTTAATCTTATCTAGGCCTGCAAGAGTATCTATTTTAGTAACTACAAGAGATGTTAATCCACATACTCTAACAGTAGTTTTTAATATAACTAAATCTAACCATCCACATCTTCTAGATCTTCCAGTAGTAACACCATATTCATGACCTTTTTGTCTTATCCATTCACCAGTCTCATTTTCTAATTCTGTTGGGAATGGTCCCTTACCTACTCTTGTAGTATATGCTTTTGCAATTCCTAAAGCATTTTGGATCATATTAGGTCCAATTCCTACTCCACTTGCAACTCCGCATGAAGTCGTATTTGATGAAGTAACATATGGATAAGTTCCATGGTCTATATCAAGAAGCATTCCTTGAGCTCCTTCAAAAAGAACATTCTTGTCTTTTTTAATTTCATCATACACTCTAACTGAAGTATCTTGAACGAATGGTCTTAATCTTTCAGCTAATTTTGAGTATAAATTATATATTTCATCAAATGATAATTCTTCTCCACCTAAAACTTTAGTAATATATGGGTTTTTAAGATTTAAGTTTTCAGCTAATTTTTCTTTAAATACATCTTCGTGAAGAAGATCACATATTCTGATTCCGCTTCTCTCATATTTATCAGTATAGCATGGTCCAATACCCTTACCAGTTGTTCCTATATCATTCTTTCCTCTAGCCTTTTCTTTAAGTTTATCTAAAACTTTATGATATGGCATTATTAAATGCGCTCTATCACTAATTGCTAGCTTTTCTGGTGTTACCTTAACTCCTAAACCTTCTAAGTAATCTATTTCTTCAAATAATGCAACTGGGTCAACAACAACTCCATTAGCAATTACATTTAATTTATCATCATATAATATTCCTGAAGGGATTAAATGAAGCTTATATTCTTTATCTCCAACGACTACTGTATGTCCTGCGTTGTTTCCACCTTGGAATCTAACTACTACATCTGCTTCTTCTGCAAGGTAATCTGTCATTTTACCTTTTCCTTCGTCTCCCCATTGAGCTCCTAATACAACAAATGCTGACATATTATTTCCTCCTCAAATATGCTAATTAAAATTAGCTTGTTATTAAATATTTTGAGTGTTTATTGCTTATAAATTCACTTATTTTTATTGGTGGATTTTTATAAGTAATTAAACTTTATCCCCTATACAATACTACCAAAGTAAGTTAATAAGGTCAATAAATTAGCGAATATTTATTTATAAAGTTTTTTAAAAATTCGTGTATTTTTCCATTATGTATCAAATATCTTTGAAATACTTAGCATAATCACCTTAATTTGCTTTCATTGTATTTTATAATTTTCGTATATTTGATTATAATTATAGATAAGTCATTCATAGGGTTCTTTATAGAAAACTTAATAATTAATATTTATTAGTTGAACTTAAAACCCTATAACTAAAATTAATCGTGAGGTGTTTTAATGGATATATATCAAGAATCACTAAAATTCCATGAAAAGAAAAAAGGTAAGATAGAAGTAATTTCTAGAGTTGAAGTTAAAGATTCTATGGATTTAAGCTTAGCTTACACTCCTGGAGTTGCTGAACCTTGTAAAGAAATACATAAGGACCCTGAAAAAGCATATTTATATACTCGTAAATGGAACACAGTTGCAGTAATCTCAGATGGTACTGCTGTATTAGGATTAGGTGATATTGGACCATTAGCCTCTCTTCCTGTTATGGAAGGGAAAAGTGTTCTGTTTAAAGAATTTGGAGACGTAGATGCTTTTCCTATTGTTTTAGATACCAAGAACGTTGAAGAAATTGTTGAAACAGTTGTTAGAATATCTCCTTCCTTAGGAGGCATAAATCTTGAAGACATATCTGCTCCAAGATGTTTTGAAATAGAAAGCAAACTTAAAGAAAGACTCGATATTCCTGTTTTTCATGATGATCAGCACGGTACAGCTATTGTTGTGCTTTCAGGTATCATTAATGCATTAAAACTTGTAAATAAAGATATTGATAAAATAAAAGTAGTTGTAAATGGAGCTGGTTCTGCTGGAACTGCTATTGCTAAACTATTACTTTCCATGGGCGTTAAAGATATGATAGTTTGCGATAAAGTTGGAATTCTTTATGATGGTATAGAAGAAGTAGATGATGCAAAAAAAGCCTTAGCTAAAATAACTAATTCATCAAAGATGAAAGGATCACTAGATGATGCCTTAGTAAATGCTGATGTATTTATTGGTGTTTCTGCACCAGGAATATTAAAACCTGAAATGGTAAAAAAGATGAATAAAGATTCCATTGTTTTCGCTATGGCAAATCCTGTTCCTGAAATTTTCCCTGAAGATGCTAAAAATGCAGGAGTAAAAGTAATTGGAACTGGTCGTTCTGACTTTCCAAACCAAGTAAACAATGTTTTAGCTTTCCCTGGAATATTTAGGGGTGCTTTAGATGTTAGAGCTAAGGAAATAAATGAAGAAATGAAAATAGCTGCAGCTTATGCTATTGCTAATTCAATTTCTAGTGAAGAATTATCTGAGGATTATATTATACCAAAATCTTTTAATAGAGATGTTCAAAATAAGGTGGCTGAAGCTGTAAGAAATGCAGCTATTAAAACTGGGGTTGCTAGAATATAGTCAAAAAGTCTTCAGAGTAAAAAAATAAAGCAATTAATTAATTGCTTTATTTTTTTATTTTTAATTTTTTTTCTTAGTTTTAAAAGAGCTTGGTTGACGACCTGTATTTCCAGTAAAGTTAAATCCAGTAGTTGAGCTAGATGACTCATGAGTTTTATCCAATACCTTTTGATTTTCTGCAATTTGTCCTTGAGAATCTGGACTTTTGTTTTTTCCCATTTCCACCACTCCTTAAGTTATATTCCTTATTATTTTTTGCTCAATCAGATATTATATACTTATAGAAAATTTCATATACTGGATTAAAAATAGTAAAAAACCTAGGTCTGCCCATGACCTAGGTTTTTAGAACAAAAGTAAATATTAAGAGGAGTCTTACTTTGTTATATTAATGTGTGTTGCTAATGTAAAGTCAAGAATATTTGTTGGTTTCTTAACTGTTGATAATGATTATCACTATCCTTGACTTAAGTATATAATAGTTTTACTATACTGTCAACAAATTTTAAAATAAATTGTTAATATTATTCTCTCTTCTTAAGTTTTATATACTGTCCCAAAAATCTAATAGTATAGGTTGGACTATTTTTACATAAAATATGTATAGAACTTTAGAAGGGAGGTTTTTATTATGAATCTACCTATTATAAAGTCTCCAATTTCATTAAACTCAAAAGAGTTTTTTGAATATATTTGGAAAAAAACTTTTTTAGATAACAAAAATATAATAAAGACAAATAATTCATTTTTCAAACCATGCATATTAGAACTAGATAATGAAATAATTATCTATGCTGATATTCCAGAGGTATCAGAGGAAAACATAACCATAAGTTACGAACACTTTTTTTTAATTATAAGTATAAAAAATCTAAACATTACTAATACTGCTCTTAATATTACTTCTACTAAAGCATCAAGTGAAGTAAGAAGAATTTTCTACATACCTAATATAGACATTGATACGCTTAGTCTAAATGTTGAAGATGGGGAATTAGCTTTAAGTATAAAAAAATGTATATAAACAAAAAGAGATATCAAAAGTAAACTTGATATCTCTTTTAAAAAACTTATTCTTAAGTTAATTTGCTTATGAATAATGTAGCTAATCCTAAAAAGAAAAAGAAACCACATACATCAGTAAAAGTTGTTACAAATACAGCAGATGCTAATGCTGGATCCACGCCTACTTTTTTAAGTACTACAGGTACTGCATACCCAACTATTGTTGCTAATGCCATGTTAAGTATCATTGCTGTACCAACTACTAATCCAAAAATAGGGTTGCCTGACCATAGTATACCAAGTATACTTACAGCAATTCCAATAGCTGCTCCATTTATTACTCCAGTTAATGCTTCTTTTAAAAATACTCTTCTAGCATTTTCACCTGTAAGTTCCCCTAATGCTATTCCCCTTACTATAAGAGTTAAGCTTTGAGTTCCTGCGTTTCCACCCATACCTGCCACAATAGGCATAAAGCTTGCCAATATTACTACTCTATCTATTGTTCCATTAAATATATTAACTGTTGCTCCTGCTAAGATTGCTGTAATTAAGTTAACGAATAACCAGGGTAATCTGCTCTTAACTGATTCTCTAGCTCTTCCATCTATTACTTCGCCTTCATTAAGTCCTCCAAGACGGTATATATCCTCGTTGTCCTCATCTCTAACAACTTCAATAATGTCATCTAGAGTTATTACTCCAAGCATATCTCCTTCATCTCCAACAACTGGCATTGCCTGGAATCCATATTTTTCAAATATTACTGCTACATCCTCCTGATCCATAAAAGCTGGAATACTCTTTACATTTTCATGCATTATATCCCTTATTATTATGTCAAATGATGAAACAACAAGTTCTCTAAGGGATAATATTCCTTTTAAGCTTTCTTTTTCATCTAAAACATATAAATAGTATACTGTTTCAGCATCAATTCCAGCTGTTTGAAGATAAGTTAATGTCTCTGCTACTGTCATATTTTCTTTTATGGCAATAAATTCTGTTGCCATAAGTCCACCCGCTGTGTCCTCATTATAAGTTAGTAGCTCCTTAACCTCTTCTTGATCTTCCTTGTCTAGCGCTTCAAGTAATTTATTAGCCTTATCTGGTTCAACACTTAAAAGTAAGTCCGCTATTTCATCTGAACTCATCTCATTGACTATATTTCCTTGTTCAATATCAGTAAATAGATTAAGGAATTCTTCTTTCTCTTCCTCTTCCATTTCTTCTATTACATCTGCTAATAACCAATGTGGAAGTTTTTTAATTAAATAAGCCTTTTCTTCTTCTGACTCTCTAATTACATCTAAAATATCTGCTGGATGAATATCCTCAATAAGTTCCAAGAACTCATTTCCTGCTAAGTTCATAAGTCTTTCTTTTAATTCATTAGTGTTTAAGCTTTTGTTCATTTTAGCTACCTCCATTTTCAGGAGGAAGCATTATAGATTGCTATATATGAATCCTCCTGAATTAATATTTAGTTTTTTATTAAAATTCTTACTACTATACCCACTGGGATCCATATATCTCACCTCTTTCTATTCTTTATGTACTGAATCTAAATTTCCAAATTTACTGTATTGTCCAAGCCAAGCCAATTTTACTGTTCCTACTGGACCGTTTCTCTGCTTAGCTATGATACATTCTCCTACATTCTTTTCTTCTGTCTCTTTATTATAGTACTCATCTCTATATAAGAACATAACCAAATCGGCATCTTGTTCAATTGAACCTGATTCTCTTAAGTCTGAAAGCATAGGTCTATGGTCAGCTCTTTGTTCTGGCGCACGAGATAACTGTGATAGTGCTATAACAGGGCATTCCATTTCCTTAGCTAAAGCTTTAATACTTCTAGATATTTCTGAAACTTCTTGTTGTCTACTTTCCCCTGATCCTGACATAAGTTGCAAGTAGTCAATCATGATTAAATCTATTCCGTGCTCCATCTTAATTCTTCTGCACTTACTTCTCATTTCCATAACTGATAGACCTGCAGTGTCGTCAATATATATTCTTGCCTTTGATAACGGCCCTGCAGCTCTTGCAATATTATCCCAATCCTTATCCTCAAGATTACCTGTCCTTAACGCTAACATATCTACATTAGCCTCTGAACATAATAACTTATATGCAAGTTGTTCTTTAGACATTTCCAGTGAAAAGACCACAACACTTTTTCCTTCTCTTAAGGCAGCATGCTCAGTTATATTTAATGCAAAAGTTGTCTTTCCCATTGATGGTCTTGCTGCAATAAGCACCATATCGCCCTTTTGGAAACCCGAAGTTTTGGCATCTAAATCATTAAACCCGGAACCTACTCCTGTTATATCACCCTTATTATTGAACAATCTTTCAATCTGTTCAAAGCTTCTTTCTAATACATCACTAAGTGCTTCATACTCAGATGTGTTTCTCTTTTCTCCTATATCAAAGATTCTTTTCTCTGCTTTATCTAGAACCTTTTCTACTTCCCCTTGCTCATTATAACTGGATTCTATTATCTCTGTGGATGCTCTTATTAATCTTCTTAATGTTGATTTCTCAGAAACTATTTTTATGTAAGCCCCTAAGTTAGCAGTTGTTGGAACAGATCCACTTACTTCTGTAACGTAAGTAGCTCCCCCTGCATTTTCAAGTTTTCCTGTAGACTTCAGATACTCTAACAAGGTTATTAGATCTACTGCCATATCTCTTTGAAACATATCTACAATACTTCTAAATATAACCTTGTGGGAGTCTCTATAAAAATCCTCTTCTTTTAAAGCTTCTGCAGCTTGTGCAATAGCTGTTTTATCTATAATCATAGATCCTATTACTGATTGCTCGGCTTCAATACTTTGAGGCAAACTCTTCATAAGAGTATTTTCCATAAAAATCACCTCCTAAATTACTCTGTGAATATATATAATTATAATATTTTTTCTAATAATCAATACTTAATTTTTATTACGTTACTATTATACTAAAAAAAAGAGGCAATGCCTCTTTTTTTCTTAAAATTTTTAATATCTTTGCATATTAATTAAATAGGACTTCAATTGCTTCTTCAATTGATTCAATAGCTTTCACTTCTATATCCTTTAAACCTACTGGAATTTCTTTTTCATTGTCTTTAGGAACTAAAACGAGTTTTATTCCTTTTCTTCTAGCACCATATATTTTTTCAAAAATTCCACCTACTGGTTTTGCTTTTCCTCTTAATGATATTTCACCAGTCACAGCTACATCTTGTCTTAGTGGTTTTTCTTCTAATGCACTAATTATACTTAGTGTAATTGCAACCCCGGCTGAAGGACCATCTATATTTCCTCCACCAATAACATTAACATGAATATCATAGTCTTTAATATCTTTATTAGTTATTTTTCTAATTACAGATGCAGCATTGAAAACTGAATCTTTTGCCATTGATCCTGCAGTCTCATTAAATCTTATTGTTCCAGCTCCTTTTTCTTTAGCCTCATATACTGACGCCTCAATTTCTAGAGTTGATCCTAAAAACCCTGATACTCCTAATCCATAAATATGTCCAATTTCATATGCATTACCCTTGTCCACTCTTTCATATGGAATAAATCTTCCTATAGCAAGAACTTCTTCAACATCTTTCAATGTTATAGTTATTTTTTCTGGAAGATTGTCCTTTTTATTATAAAGAGCATATCCATAAGCATCTGCTAATATATTAACAGCTTTTCTACCTTCTATAGTATATCTGCTTATCAATTCTGGAATTTCCTCTTCTAATACTACACCTAACTTTTCTGCTGCATTTTCAATAATTTTCTCTATATCCTTTGCTCCTAATGGTTCAAAATAAACCTCTGTACATCTTGATCTTAATGCAGGATTAATTTCACTTGGTTCTCTAGTAGTAGCTCCTATAAGAACAAAATCTGCTGGAGCACCATTATCAAAAAGATATTTTATATATTTAGGAGTATTTTCATCATCTGGATCATAGTATGATGATGAGAATTCAACTCTTTTATCTTCTAATACCTTTAATAATTTATTTTGAAGTATGTCATCTAACTCTCCTATTTCATCAATAAAGAGAACTCCACCATGTGCTTCAGTTACTAAACCTGGCTTTGGTTCAGGAACACCTATTTCAGCTAAATCCTTTTTGCTACCTTGATATATAGGATCATGTACTGAACCCAATAATGGGTTAGTTATTTCTCTAGGGTCCCATCTCAATGTGGTTCCATCTACCTCAACAAACTTAGATCCTTCATCAAATGGAGTAAAATTCATCTTCTTTGCAGCTTCCAATGCAATTCTTGCTGCTGTAGTTTTACCTACTCCCGGTGGCCCATAAAGAATTATGTGTTGTGGATATGGTGATGCCATCTTTGATAATAGCGATTTTACGGCTCTTTCTTGACCAACAATTTCTGAAAAATCTGCTGGTCTAAGTAAGCTCATTATATTTTTATTTGCTTTTCTAGCATCTAAAACTTCTAACTTAGCATATTTTTTTAATGTCTTTGCATTTTCAGGACCCTTTTGTTTCCTTATAATGCCTAATCTCATTTCATCTATATACTTATCTTGTTTTTCTACTAAAACTTGCTCAACTTGTGATTCTATTCTATTTTGAATAAATCTTTTTGCTAATTCATCAGAAACCCAATTAAAAGTATCTTCCATTGCTTCATTTACATTTTCTGATGTTGGAACTACTTTCACACCTTTTCCATCAGATGCAATTTTATTTAATGCATAAACTCTTTCATATATTGATTCTGATTTAATCTGTTTTTGAAGTTTATACTTTACTGTTCTTGCTCTAATAGCTCCCTCATCTAAAACATTTTTTAATATATCAAATAATACATTAACTTGAGACTCTAAAGAAAGTTCATTGCTCATTAATTCTTCTAATACATTTGCTTGGTTTCTTGTCCTCAATATATAGTCCTCCTTAAGTTTCAGAGACAATAACAACCTTCATCTTAGCTGTTACTTCAGGGTACAACTTTAGTTCAATGTTATATACTCCTGCAAGCTTAATAGTATCCATAACTATCTTTTTCTTATCTATCTCAACTTTATATTGAGTCTTAATAAGTTCGGATACATCTTTGCTTGTTATTGCTCCAAATAATCTTCCTTGCTCACCTGTTTTTGCTTTTACAGTTATTTCTTTATCTTTAAGTTCAGCTGCTAACTTTTGAGCTGCTTCTATTTCAGCTAATTTCTTTTTTCTTTCATTTTCTTTTTTATTATTTAGGATATGTAGGTTATTATCATTAGCTTCTTGTGCTAATTTTCTAGGAAATAAAAAGTTCCTAGCATATCCATCTGACATCTCAACAACATCACCTTTTTTTCCAACCTTCTTTACATCTTCTAGTAATATTACTTTCATGTTATTCACCTTCCCTTAAGTAGTTTGATATAGCTGCTTTAAGTTTCTCTTTAGCGGCTTTTATATTTGTATTGCTAAGTTTTGCACCAGCCATAGTCATATGACCTCCACCCCCTAAGGTTTCTAGAATAACTTGAACATTCATATCTCCTAGTGATCTTGCACTTATATAAATATCCTCTTCTATTCTAACAAACACAAAGGACGCTTGAATACCTGTAATATTTAGTAGATCATCCGCTACTTGTGCAGCTAATACAACTTCTGTTGCTTCTGGCGGACATATGGCAATAGCTACATTATTTTCTACTTCTGCTGACTTAATAGTTTGAGCTTTTATTATATAGCTTTCTAAATCATCAGAGAAGAGTTTCTTTATGTGTATTGTATCTGCACCTATTCTTCTCAAAAAAGATGCAGCATCAAAAGTTCTTACCCCAGTTTTGAATATAAAGTTTTTAGTATCTATAAAAATTCCTGCTAGCAAAGCTTCTGCTTCTATTACTTTAAGTTTCGGTTTATCTAGCATGTACTGTACAACCTCTGTAACCAATTCTGAAGTTGATGATGCATATACCTCAATATAATTAAGTAATGCACCCTCTATCATATCAGGACTTCTCCTATGATGATCTATTATAACAATTCTTTTGCATTTATTTAATATACTACTTGTTTGAATATAATTAATGTTATGAACATCCACTACAATAACTAAATCTGTTTCTTTAATTTCATTTAGAGCATCTTCTACATTAATAAATAAATCGTCATATGAAGAGTCTTTCTTAACCTCTTTTAAGTAAAAATCAATATTTCTATTGTCTTTACCTAATATTATCTTACACTGTTTACCTATTTGATTAATTGCTGAAGATAATCCAAATGCCGCTCCAAAGCAATCCATGTCTGGGTTCTTGTGTCCCATTATATACACTTTTGAACTTTCATAAACTAAATCCTTAAGTGCTCTTGCTACAACTCTAGCTCTTACTCTAGTTCTCTTTTCCAATTCCTTAGTATTACCACCAAAAAAGGCTTGTTTATCTGGCCATTTTACAACTGCCTGATCTCCGCCTCTACCTAGGGCAAGCTCCTTTGCTGTAACTGCATAATCATGATTCTCTTGAGGGGACCTTCCTCCCATACCTATTCCTATTGATAGAGTCACATCCATTTTATTTCCCATATCAATATCTCTTATGATGTCTAATATGTCAAATTTTTTCTTTATCTGTTCCTCTACTAATCTGTCGGGTATACATAATACATACTTATTAGAATCATATTTTCTTATCATAGCATTCTGACTTATTGCATAATTGTTTATAGTTCTCTCAACCTCTGCAATAAGTAGTGGAGCATTATTCTCCTCCATTGACTTTGCTGCATCACTCATATTATCTACTTCTATCAACATTATACTGTCTTTAGTTGCTGATCCATTTTCTAAATAAGTAATATCATTGAAATAAAGTAAATATGCTTCTTGCTTTTGGAAAAACTCTATTTTTTGACTATAAACTTCATATATTATATCTCTAAACTTCACTTTTTGCGAGTTTTTTATATTACTTTTTATAATTTTTTCTAACGAAAGATCTCTAAATAATCCTACTATATTATTATCTTTTAATTCTTCAAGATCAATTTCATCCTTAAATTTTTTATTGCTCCATAATATGCTGCCCTTATTATTAATTATTGCTATAGAATATAACATATTCTTTAAGTTTTCTTCCATTTCATTTGATAAATAGGTAGCCATATTATTCACATTATTCTCAAATCTTTCTTGTGTCTGAAGTCTCTTCCTAAAATTATATGCTGCTACTATTAAAGCCATTATTGTAATACCTAGCAGCAAATCTATTATGTTTCTTACATATGCCACTATTGATATTAGTATAATTACTAATGTAAAAACTATATTATAATTTTTACTTTTATTATTCATATGAGCCTCCTTAGGGCTATTATTGAGGTATTATTTTTTACTTTTAAGAGCCTTATTAAAGGATACAATTCCAATTTTTCTTAAGTCAAATATACTATCAGCTAATCCAATAATAAACAAGAATTGATTCATAAAAGATATAAATAAAAATATGATAATTATTGCCCTAGTATTACTTTTCAACTTGTACTTTGTTTTTAAAAAATAACTAATTACTGCTCCTCCTATGATTGCCATAGTAAATTGCAATATAGCTGAAGATGAAAGAATAACATATTTTGCAATTGTAATATTACCTAACTTCATCAAATAACCTATAGTTGATATTATCATCATAACCACAATAACTTTTATATCAATGTACCAATTAGAAAAATTCCTTATTGGTTCCATTTTATAATTAAATCTTCTTATTACCTTCATGCATATTATATATGTTAGTAAAGAAGAAAGAAGCATTGATAGAACTAATCCTGCAGGCAACATATATATTAAAGTATTAAAGTCAATACTTGAAGCACTTCCAGTTAATTTTGCAACACTTTCTGAACTACTCTTTGCAGATTCTATCATTAGATTTATTTGCTCACTTACTGTACTACCTAAAAAAACCTTTATATATAAAAATATATCTACTATATTTCCTAGTAAACTTGCTATTGTTAATAAACCAAATGCCTTTACAAAGCTTTGCTTATATTTTATACAATATCCAAGACTCAAGGATGTTAAAGCTGTAATTATCATTGTCCCTGACATTAAAATAATATTATTAAATAAGCTTATTAAAATTCCAGAAACCAAAAGTGATAATACTGCTGCTTTTAAACTATTTCTTAAGTATATAAGTATAACTGGTATAGGTAATATACAAGTTATAAGTAGAGAAGTTCCTGGCACAAATGTACTTATAGTCATTAATATGAATGTCACAGTAGCCATTATACCTGCTTCTACTATTGCTTTTGTAGAAATCTTGTTCATATTCCCTCCATTTATCTTTAGTTCATAAATTACTAGTCTCTTCTCTCTTTTAAATGATGATGTAATTTCCTTAGTGCATCACCATAATTCTCCTGATTATCTTCGTCAACAATTCCTATTCTAATTTTTTCTTTAGTATTTTCATCTATTTGTAAATATGAATATCCTAATTTTTCCCCTAATAGATATAATATAATCATTGCCGAAGATATGCATTCTAATACAGCATCTTTGGCTACATTACTTCCTCTTGTTAGTAATTGAAAAAACTCCCCTATAACACATATTAATTGAGCTTTTAATTCCTCAATAAGTTTAATATCCCCCATTATGTTAAATTCATCCTTCCTCAATAACCTCTCCCCCTCTCATCTCAATATCCTGTATATTTATTTTAGTTTTTTTTGGATATTATTTCAACTAAGTATTTTCCACCATTCTACTAATATTTGAGTATTTAATCAATTTTTATATTGCAATAATAAAAAAAATAAAACCCCAAATGGGGTTTTATAATTTTTACTCTGTAGTAAAAGGTAATAAAGCTATGTTTCTAGCTCTCTTAACAGCATCTGTTAGCTGTCTTTGATGCTTAGCACATGTTCCAGAAATTCTTCTTGGTAAAATCTTACCTCTTTCAGTAACATATTTTCTTAGCTTATTTATATCTTTGTAATCAATAGACTCAGCTTTATCAACACAAAAAGCGCAAACTTTTCTTTTTGGTCTTCTCATTTTGCCGCCTTTTCTTACTTCTCTGCTCATTTCTTTCCCTCCTTACCTAAATTCTAGAATGGGATATCTCCGTCATCAACTGGCGTCATATCCTCTTCGAAGCTCATTCCACCACCAAAATTGTCATTTGATGGTGCAGCATATTCAGAACCATTGTTGAAACCATTGTTTTTGTTGCCAGAAGCATTTCCTCTTCCTCCTAGGAATTCAACGCCTCCAACAGGATCTGCTACAACTTCTGTAACATATCTCTTAGTTCCATCCTTAGCATCATAAGACCTAGTTTGGATTCTACCGCTGACAGCCATTTGACCGCCTTTATTCATATAGTTAGCAGTAGCTTCTGCTTGTTTACCCCAGATTGTAACTGAGATAAAATCAGCTTCCCTTTGACCAGTTGAAGCATTATACTTATCAACTGCTAGGGTTACAGTGGTCACTGCAGTACCATTTCCTGGTGTAAATTTCAACTCAGGATCTTTAGTAAGTCTGCCTGTAAGAATTACTTTATTCATTCAAAAACACCACCTTATTTTTCTTCCTTAACTATTATGTGTCTTACGATTCCGTCTGTAATTCTGAATATTCTGTCTAACTCGCTTGGTAATTCTGGGTTAGCACTGAAGTTAACTAAAGTGTAGTAACCTTCGTTGATTTTGTTTATTTCGTAAGCAAGCTTTCTCTTACCCCAGAAATCTACATTGTCAACAGTTCCTCCACCGTTTTCGATAACACCCTTAAACTTCTCGATTGTAGCTTTAACAGCCTCCTCTTCGAATGATGGATGAATTACGAATATAGTTTCATACTTTCTCATTCTTTTCACCTCCCTCCGGACTATTGGCCATGCTAATGCATAGCAGGGACTTACAATTTTACAGTATATCACTTTGCTCTTATAATTTCAACATATTTTATAAAATTTCTTCTTTGTTTGTATTAGAAGATACTATTTTTTTTATTCCTTTTTGAAACTTACTCCTTGGAAGCATAACTAATCTTCCACAACCTAAACATTTTATTTTAATATCTGCACCTAGTCGTATTACTTCCCATTCTGAGCTTCCGCAAGGATGCTGTTTTTTCATTAATACTACGTCACCCAAATTAAATTCTTGCATTTCTACTTACCCCCATATTTATATCTTATTCTTTACTTTTTATAACTTCTACCTTTCCTTGTGGCCTCTCTATTCCTTCTCTTTCCATTGTAAGTTTAATTTCTTTTCTTAATTCTCTTTCTAGTGCCCATTGATACATTGGTTCTGTTTTTCCTAGTACTCTTATTACTACTGCTGATACTCCTAAGGACTGTACCCCTATTACTTTAGGTTTTTCAATTACATGCTCTTTTTCAGCAGCTACTTTCTCACAGGCATTATTAATTACTTCAATGGCTATGTCAATATTCTCCTTATATGCAATCTCTACATCTACAATAACACTCATATCTCCTCTAGAATGATTTGTTACCTGAGAAATGGTTCCATTAGGAATATAGTGCATATCACCATTAAAATCCTTAAGTTGAGTCATTCTGATTCCTATGCTCTCAACAATACCTGAATTATCACCAATGGTTATATAATCCCCCACTGCATACTGATCTTCGAACAATACAAAGAATCCATTTATTATATCTTTTACTAAGCTTTGGGTACCAAAGCCTAGTGCAACCCCGCCAATTGATGCAAAAGTTAAGGAAACACCTGAAAATAAATTTGCAAATATTCCTATTCCGCCAATAAAATATACTGAATATCTAAGGATACTTTTTAGTACTTCTCCAACAGTATTTGCCTTCTTTTCATCCATTGTAAATCTAATTTCACTTTTTATCTGCTTATGGACAAATTTCTCAATGATATAATTTCCTATTCTTACAGCTAGGTACATTAAGATTAGTATCACTAATATTTTTACAATTCCCCAGGCTATATTGAATAAGAACTGAATATTAACAATTTTCCCACCAATATCTAATGTTTTTTTCTCCGCATCTATGGAGAATAATGATTGAAATACATACATTTCTCTCATCCTCCCTTTTATAATCTAGAAAATCCTTCTTCATTCTTTATATATAATCCATTAATCTCTAACTGGTTATTTTCTATACTCTCTTTAACATTAATCAATATATTCTCATTAAATTTTATACATATACCACAACTGCCTGTTATTACTGATGGGGTTGGCATAACCTCAATATCCAAATTATCTTCTTTTAATTTTTGTTCTCCTTTTATGGCTCCTATCGTATTTTTAAATACCACTAAACAATATCTATTCATATGTATTCCCTCCTAAACTTATATTATAACACTTCCTCTTTTTTTCTTGAAAATTTATTTTCACCTTTATATTATTTCTAAATAGTGTATATAATTTTAATGTCTGTCTATATTATTTAACTTTCTGTTATAATTAGTAATTAAGATAATATATTTTTATTTCACTTTTATTTTTAAGGAGTTTTTATGAATATTTATTTAGATAATGCAGCTACATCCTTTCCTAAACCAAGCATAGTTTCTGAATCTATGTTTAATATTATAAATTCTTTAGCTTCAAATCCTGGAAGAGGTGCATATAATTCAGCCCTTACTGGGGCTAGAAGCGTTTATGAATGTAGAGATTCTATTGCTAATTTTTTCGGTTTTAATAAAGCAGAGAATGTAGTTTTTACGCCTAATATAACTTATGCCTTAAATACCTTAATCCACTCAATTGTTAAGCCTGGTTGGCACGTAATAACTTCTGAAATGGATCATAATTCAGTCTTGCGCCCACTTAATACATTAAAAGCTAATGGAGTAATTGAACTTGACATAGCCAAATGTGATTCTTCAGGCAAAATTATTTTACAAGATTTTATTGATAAAATAAATAATAATACAAAACTTGTTGTTCTATCACATGCATCAAATGTATTTGGTACTATACAACCTTTGGATATTATTGGTAAAATATGTTTAGAGAAAGGGATTTATTTCATTGTTGATTCAGCTCAAAGTGCTGGCCATATTCCTGTGAATTTTAGCGACTTAAATTCTGATGCTATCGCATTTACTGGACATAAAAGTCTTTTAGGGCCTCAAGGAATAGGTGGATTTATAATTAATGATAAATTGAACGAAATTGCTTCTCCTATCTTTTCTGGTGGGACAGGAAGTAATTCCTCTGATTTGCTCCAACCAAGTTTTTTACCTGATAAATTTGAGATCGGTACACTTAATACACCAGGAATTGTAGGTTTAAATTCTGCACTTAATTACTTGAAAACAGAAGAATATAATAATCTTTTAGTTAAAGAAAAAAACTTGTTTAAATATTTTCTTAGCGAACTTGATAAAATAAGTAATTTAATTATATACGGAACCAAAAACTCACTTAGTTCCACACCTACTGTATCAATTAATATGAAATCCAAAGATACATCTGAATTGTCTTATATTCTTGATAAGAATTATGGCATTATGACCAGAACAGGTTTGCATTGTGCTCCTCTAGCTCATAAATCAATGGGAACCTTTCCATCTGGTACTGTTAGATTTAGTCTTGGTATATTTAACAATGTAAATGAAATAAATTATGTTTTAGAATCTCTTGATTCCATTGCAAAGGAGGTTATCCTATGAAAGAATTTGAAGAAAAGATAAGTAAGTTAGGAATATTTTTTATATGCTATACCCTAATTTTCTTAATATTCTTTAAAACTCTACCCTATACAATTCCATTTGTTCTTGCTTCATTATTTGCATTAATTTTAAGACGGCCTACTAGATACTTAATTAAAAATTTTAAGATTAAAGATTGGTTTGCATCTTTAATTACAACTATATTATTTTTATCCACTGTAATTATTTTTATTATAATTTCTGTGGGAGCTTTAGCCAATCAACTCATAAACTTAACTAAAAATATACAACACTATTTAACAGATAATTCTTCGTATATTATGGATAAGTTTACTGAGGTTCAGGATTATTTTTATAATTTAAATATTGATCCTTCTATTATCAACTCAGTTAAAGATGCTGCAACAGGTTCTTTAAGCAAAATTGTTAACTATAGTGTCTCAATTGGATCTGGCGTTGTATCTTTAGCTATATCAATAGTTTCATATATACCTTATATAATAATGGTTATTATTTTTACACTATTAGCTACCTTTTTATTCACTAAGAAATTTGCAGCTTCAAATACAAAATCTCTTTTATCCAATTTCCCAATTGAGAACAATTCTCTTTTGGGTATAATCGGTAAAATACGCCACAAATTCTTTAACTATGCTCTTTCATATATGTTTCTAATTTTTGTTACCTTTTTAATCACTTTTATAGGATTCTATAGTTTTAGGATTAACTATGCTTTAATTTTAAGTGTTTTGTGTGCTGTTTTGGATTTACTTCCTGTTCTAGGTATGCCAATGGTCTATATTCCCCTTGCTGGATATAACTTACTCACTGGAAACTATTTAGTTGGTATTGGTCTTCTAATTCTATATGCTATTGTCTTTATTACAAGGCAAATTTTAGAACCAAAAATTATGTCTACTTCTTTAGGTTTAAATCCTATAGCTGTTTTAGCTGCAATATTTATTGGGATAAGCGTAAATGGAGTTGGTGGTATGATTTTTTGTATGTTTCTAGTTGTTTTTTACACTGTTCTTAAAGATGAAAAGGTATTGTAAATTTTTAGTATATTAACCTCTTTTAATGGAAATAATTCTATTAAAGGAGGTTTTTTTATGAATTCATTAGTATGTGATTCAACTTCTTCAAGTTCAATTTTACAAATTAGAGATTTTTTATATGCTGAATTAATTCCTGTTATTAGAAGTAAAAGAACTATTGTTATTATTTGTATTGGTACAGATAGATCTACTGGTGATTCACTTGGACCTTTAGTAGGCTATAAACTCAAGTGCTTAGTAAGAAAAAATTTAATCATCTATGGAGACTTAGAAGAACCAATACACGCTAAAAATCTTGTCACTACATTAGAGTCAATTAAATCTCAATACAATAATCCCTATATAGTTGCTATTGATGCTTCTTTGGGTAAGCTTCAAAACGTAGGTAATATTTATATAGAAAAGAAGCCTCTTTTTCCTGGAATGGCCCTCAACAAAGGTCTTCCTTCTGTTGGAGATCTAAGCATTACTGGTATAGTTAATATTTCTGGGAATTTTGAGTTTATGGTTCTTCAGAATACAAGATTATTTACTGTTATGACAATAGCTGATACTATTTCTAAGGGTATTTATCACTTTGCAATTAAGTCGTTAGGTGGTAAGAATTCCTCTCTTGATGATGTTCTCAACAGCATTAGCTCTTCTAATTAATTCTATTCTAATAAAAAAATCCCCCCTATTTAATAAGGGGGGAAGAATTACTTACTATTAATAGACTTATTTAATACTGTTATTTCTTCTTCTGATAAATCATATCTTGATATTCCTTTGTCTATTGGCTTAGCATATGTTGTGCTTTCATGTCTTCCATATATACCTGTTAAAACAACTCCATCATCATTATCATCTAATAATGCAATCGAAAAGCTTAAGTCACTACCAACATCTTCAAATGCTTTATATCTCATGATTGATACCTTTTGAATAGATTTTTTCATCTTTTCTTGTAAGAACTTTCCTAATTCAACTGCATCTACAGAATTTTTATTTGATTCGTCTACCTTGTCTAAATATCCTATAACAAGTTCCTCTAGGTTCTTACTATTTACTCCTCTCATAAGTTTTCTATATCTTTTTTCAACTTTATTTAAGGATCTAAAAAGTATTAGTACTAATATAAAAAGCAATAATATTACTGCTGCCATCCCTATTATTATATATGCACTATAATCGCTAATTGAATTTATTATGCTATTCATTTATTATGTTCTTCCTTTCCTCATGTTTCACGTGAAACAATTATAAATTGATTATCTCTAAAATTCTTTCCAAGTCTTCATTAGAATAATACTCAATTTCTATTTTTCCTTTACTTCTTTTCTTATCTATGTTTACTTTAGTACCAAATTTACTCTCTAACTTTTCTCGCAAGTCTTTGAGGTATGGAGACATCTCACCCTCTGTATCTTCAGGCTTTTTCTTTTCTTTTCCTAAGTTTTTGATAATCTTCTCTAATTCTCTTACCGAAATCTTATCATCTATTACTTTTTGAGCCATTTTATATTGTAGCTCTTTATCCTCAATTGCTAGTAAAGTTCTTCCATGTCCCTCAGAAATTACACCTTCTACTACATAATTTTGAACTCTTTCATCTAAATTAAGTAATCTCATTGAATTTGTTATTGTAGTTCTTGACTTACCAACTCTTTCGCTAAGAGCCTCTTGCGTTAAGTTAAATTCACTTATTAATTGCTTGAAAGCTTTAGCTTCTTCAATTGGATTTAGGTCTTCTCTTTGTATATTTTCTATAAGAGATATTTCTAACAATTGACTTTTAGATAAATCCATAATTATTGCAGGTACTTCCTTTAAACCAGCTAACTTAGCTGCTCTCCAACGTCTTTCTCCCGCAACAATAATATAATTTTCATTATCTTTTTGAAGAATTAATGGCTGAATTACACCATGATTTAAAATAGATTTCGATAATTCAGAAATCTTTTCACTGTCAAAGTATTTTCTTGGTTGCTCTGAGTTAGCTCTTATCTTGTTTATAGATATGTATACCTTTGATTTTTCATCAACTTCATCAATATCCTCGCTTGGAATTAAAGCATTCAATCCTTTTCCTAGTCCAAACTTCTTACTCATACTTTATCTCCCTGTCTACTTAAAAATTCTTTTGTTAAATTTAAATATGCCTCTGCACCTTTACATTTATCATCATAAAGCATTATTGGCAAACCAAAACTAGGCGATTCTGCTAATCTAATATTTCTTGGAATAGTTGTATTGTATACTTTATCACCAAAATATTTTTCTACTTCCTTCTGAACTTCAATGCTTAAATTTGTTCTAGCATCGAACATAGTCATTACAACACCTTCAACATCAAGCTTTTTATTTAAGGCCTTCTTAACAAGCTGAACAGTATTGATAAGCTGTCCAACACCTTCTAACGCATAAAACTCGCATTGTATAGGTATATAAACTGTATCAGAAGCTACAAGAGCATTAATTGTTAAAGTACCTAATGAAGGAGGACAATCTATAAAAATAAAATCAAAATCCATTTCTAATTCATTAATTTTATTTAATAGTATCTTCTCCCTATCATTTTTCGTAATAATTTCAACTTCAGCTCCAGCTAGTTCCATAGTTGATGGTGCAATGTACAAATTTTCAACTAAATTGCATTGTATAATAACATCATTTAAAGATGTATCTGATGTTAAAACATCATACATTGAATTTTCTAATGTTCTTTTGTCAATTCCAATACCAGAAGTGGTATTACCCTGCGGGTCAATATCTATAGCTAAAATTTTATACCCTTCCATCGCAAGATAGGCACATAAGTTAATATTAGTTGTTGTTTTACCAACTCCACCTTTTTGATTAAAAACACATATAGTCTTCATTTATTCCCCCCCTTTGCAATGAAACGCACTATACTTTCTATTATATATTTTTCTACATAATATTAAAAGAGAAATTAAAATATGTAACTAAATTTTTATCATGTTTCACGTGAAACATTAATAAAACAAAAAAAGTATGAATGATTTACATATCACTCATACTTTAAAATTACTTTTTAGGAATGTTAACAGTTATTTGGATATACTCTCCACAATCCTTTGATTTATATTCAGCTGGAATTTTAAATTTATCAAAAACTTGTTTAATTGAATTAACATATATTTTAGGTGCAAATACTCCTGTTATTCTTTTCTTGCCTTTAGAACTTAACTCATTACCAGCTAATTTAAGAAGTTCTTTATTTATTAACTCCTCAGTTCTTTTAACATTTAAATTTTGCTTTATAACTTTCTTTACAACCTTTAGCTGATGAACTTCATCTGGCAATGAAAGTAATGCCCTAGCATGTCTTTCAGTTAGATTATTTTCCAAACAAATATTTCTTACTTCTGAACTTAACTTCAATAATCTTAACTTATTTGCTATTGTAGATTGTTTTTTACCCATTCTTGTTGCCAAATCATCTTGTGTAAAATGGTGCTCATTTATCAAATTATAATATGCTTCTGCTTCTTCAATAAAATTCAAATCCTCACGTTGAAGATTTTCCAGCAAAGCAATTTCAGCAGACTCAGTATCAGTTATTTCAATAATTGTGCATGGAACTTCATTTAAATTAGCAAGTTTTGCTGCTCTCCATCTTCTTTCTCCAGCAACTAATTCAAATAAACCCCCTCTCTTTCTAACAGTAAGAGGTTGTATAATTCCAAATTGACAAATAGACTGAGATAATTCAGTAAGAGCAACTTCATCAAAAAACTTTCTTGGCTGATAAGTATTAGGTATTATACTATCAATGCTTATATACATTATTTCGTTTTGCATTTAAAATCCCATCCCTTATGAAAATTATATTAAAATCCATTAATTACCAATTTCTACAAAACATTTATTTTTCCTTCTATTTTTATGTAAAAATCGTAATACAAATAGTTACAAATTAATATATTTTTTGTTAAATATATACAAATTATTTAATTGGCTTTTTTGTTATAGTACCAGCTTTTCTTGGATATATAGCTGATGTGCTAGAAGTTTTACTAACTATAACTAAGTTATGATTTAAGTCAGTTCCATCAACTTTAACAGAAACAACATCCTTTAGTACTCCTCCAAGTGTACCAATTGCATTTTTAGCATCAATTAACTCTTCATCTATAGAAGGTCCTTTAAGTGCTATAAAATTCCCACCAACTCTCACATATGGCATACAATATTCTGAAAGTACACTCATATTAGCAACAGCCCTGGATACTGTTACATCAAACTTTTCTCTTAACAACTTATTTCTAGCTCCATCTTCTGCTCTAGAATGAATAGTCTTAACATTTTTTAAATTAAGCTTACTTACAACTTCATTTAAAAATAAAATTCTTTTATTTAATGAATCCAATAAAGTCACTTGTATGTTACTATCCATTATAGCAATAGGCAAACCTGGAAATCCAGCACCTGTCCCAACATCTATTATTGACTTAGAATTCCTAAGTTCCACTGATTTAAATATCTTTATACTATCAATGAAGTGCTTTTTAATTATCTCCTCTTCTTCGACAATAGCAGTTAAGTTTATCTTTTCATTCCACTCTTGAAGAAGTTTTCTGTAGAGTTGAAATTGGTTATATTTTTCTTTAGTTAAAACCAAATCAACTTCTTCACATGCATTCTTCATCAATTCAAATAAATCCATAAAAACCTCCTAAGAATTAGTTTTTCTATTAAAGTGATCTACATATATTAAAAGAACGGATATATCGGCTGGAGAAACTCCAGAAATTCTAGAAGCTTGACCTAAATTTATAGGCCTAATTTTAGAGAGTTTTTGAATAGCTTCTATTCTTAATCCCTTAACATCATTATAATCAATGTCTTGAGGTATCAATCTTTTTTCAAACTTTTTAAATTGTTCTACCTGCTCAAGTTGCTTTTCAATATATCCTTCATATTTTGCAATTATATTAACTTGCTCTCCAATATCATAAGGTAATTCTTCACGATCAGGATCAAGTGGTCCAACCATGAAGTAATCAAGCTCAGGTCTTTTAATTAATTCATATAAAGATATTGGTTTCTTAAGTTCGGATGACCCAATTGATACCAAGAACTCATTTACTTCATTTTTGTTAGTAATTTGAAGATTCGTAACTCTCTTGACCTCACTATCAATCCTGTTCTTTCTTTCCAAAAATCTACTATATCTTTCTTCACTTACTAACCCAACTTTATAACCAATCTCAGTAAGTCTTAAATCAGCATTATCTTGTCTTAATAAAAGTCTATATTCTGATCTTGAAGTCATCATTCTATAGGGTTCACTTGTACCTTTTGTAACTAAGTCATCAATTAATACTCCTATATATCCATCTGATCTTGTTAATATCATAGGGTCTTCATCTCTTACCTTTAAAGCTGCATTTATCCCAGCTACAATACCTTGAGCACCTGCCTCTTCATAACCAGAGCTTCCATTAAATTGTCCTGCTCCAAATAAGCCTGCTATTTTCTTAAATTCAAGTGTTGGTTTAAGTTCTGTAGGATCTACAGAATCGTACTCAATTGCATACGCTGTTCTAAGCATTTCAACATTCTCTAATCCAGCTAAAGTTCTTAGCATTTGTATTTGTACATCTTCTGGCAAAGAAGAACTCATACCACCAACATACATTTCTTCAGTATCTTCACCTTCTGGTTCAATAAAAATCTGATGTTGAAGCTTATCTGGGAATTTCATTACCTTATCCTCAATAGATGGGCAATACCTTGGTCCAACTCCCTCAATTGATCCATTATACATAGGTGATCTATCAATATTATTTTTAATAATTGAATGAGTATTTTCATTAGTATAAGTTAACCAACATGGTACTTGATCTCTATCAATATTATCATTCATAAAGGAGAAAGGAACAATTCTGTCATCACCTTTTTGTTCTATCATCTTTGAAAAATCTACACTTCTTCTATTTATTCTTGCGGGTGTTCCCGTTTTAAATCTTCTTAGCGATACATTTAAATCAAGTAATGATTGGGATAAATCATTTGCAGGGAATAAACCATTGGGACCACTACTATAAGAAACATCACCAATAATTACTCTTCCTTTTAGATAAGTTCCAGTTGCTAAAACAACGGCTTTCGCTTTAAAAACAGCTCCATTCTTTGTAACTACTCCTGTAACTTTCCCATCTTCACTTTCAAGAGAAACAACCTCTATTTGTCTTAAATAAAGATTTTCTTGTTTTTCTATAATGTTTTTCATCCTATACTGATATTTTTTCTTATCTGCTTGAGCTCTAAGTGAATGAACTGCTGGCCCTTTAGATGTATTAAGCATTCTTGATTGAATAAAAGTATTATCTATATTAATACCCATTTCTCCGCCAAGTGCATCAATTTCTCTAACTAAATGTCCTTTTGCAGTACCTCCAATATTAGGGTTACAAGGCATTAATGCAATTGAATCCAAATTCATTGTGCATAACAATGATTTACAACCTATACGCGCAGAAGCAAGTGCTGCTTCACAACCTGCATGACCTGCTCCAACTATTATTACATCAAACTCTCCTGCTAAATATTTCATAATTTTCCTACTTTCCTACGCAAAATTCTGTAAAAATTTTGTTTACTAGGTCCTCTTCAAGTTCAGAACCTGTAATTTCTCCTAATGCTTTCAAACCTGATGTCACGTATATAGATACTAAATCTATAAAATCTCCATTTTTTATACTTTCAATAGCGGAAAGACAATTCTCTCTTGCTCTATAAAGAGCCTCCTTATGTCTTGTATTTGATACAATAACACTCTCTCCATCTAACTTTCCATTAAAGAATAATTCTTTTATTTTATCTTTTAAATTTTCTAACCCTAAACCGGTTTTTGCTGATATATTAATTTTATTTTCAAGCTCATTCAACACTTCTCCTGAAATATTGCTATCTAAATCTACCTTATTAAATAGAACTATGTATTTTTTATCTTTGACATAATTAATTATTTCTAAATCTTCATCATCTAAAGGTCTACTAACATCAAGCATCAGTACAACTAAATCAGCTTCCTCAATCTTTTCCCTAGACTTTTCTACTCCAATTTTTTCTACAATATCCTCTGTTTCTCTTATTCCTGCCGTATCAATAATTTTTAATGGTATACCATCAAGATTAATGTACTCTTCAATTACATCTCTTGTAGTACCAGGTATATCAGTAACTATTGCCCTTTTTTCTTGGAGTAATGCATTAAGCAAAGATGATTTCCCAACATTAGGCTTTCCAATTATAACCAATTTCAATCCATCTCTTATAAGTTTTCCCTCTTCAGCATTCTCTAGTAGACTATTTATATCTTTCACTGTTTTAATCAAACTATCATTTACTCTTAAAGAAACTGTTTCATCTGGCTCCTCATCATCTTCAGTAAAATCAACATCATATTCAATAAGCGCTAATACATTAAGAAGATACTCTCTTAATCTATTTATTTCCCGGGAAAGTTTACCCTGACTTTGTACTAATGCAGATTTCATAGATAAGTCAGTCTTTGCTCTAATTATATCTATTACAGCTTCTGCTTGACTTAAATCTATCCTTCCATTTATAAATGCTCTTTTCGTAAATTCACCTGGTTCAGCCAATCTTGCACCAGCTTTAACTATAACATCAAGAACTCTATTTGTTGAGATGATTCCACCGTGGCAATTAATCTCAACTACATCTTCAGCAGTAAAACTTTTAGGTCCTTTCATATAACTAACTATAACTTCATCAATTAATTCATCATTATCAATTATAAAACCATATCTCATAGTATATGAATTAATATCTATTAATCTTCTTTCCTTAACTCCTTTGAAAACTCTATCAACAATCTCCAAGGACTTTTGTCCAGATACTCTAATAATTGATATTCCACCTTCGCCAACGGGTGTGGCTACAGCAGCGATAGTATCAAATTCCTTCATTCAGAATAGGCCTCCTTAATTTTCCTTTACCTATATTATTGCTAATAATTAAAATCTAATATTCATTTTACATAATTAAATTATAAAATACTATATAAAATAAAAAATTTTCTCAATAAACTAAGAGATGACCCAAAAGCCATCTCTTAAATTTTTTTATACTATTTTAAACATATTTTAATTCTTTTTTAAATCAACAACGATTCTTCTGTATGGTTCTTCACCTTCACTATAAGTATATACAGATTCATTTCCTTGCAATGCTGCATGTATGATTCTTCTTTCATAAGGATTCATTGGTTCTAATTTAACAACTTTTTTAAATTTAAGAACCTTATAAGCAGTTTTACTAGCTACTCTTTTTAGTGTTTCTTCTCTCTTAAATCTATAATTTTCAGTATCTAATATAACTCTCTTATATGAAGTCTCATGACCTTTATTTACAACAAGAGATACTAAGTATTGTAAAGAATCTAGGGTCTCTCCTCTGTAACCAATTATTAGTCCCATCTTAGGTCCAATTAAGTCAATTTTTATTACATCGTCCTCTTCTTTAATCTTAATCTCAGCTTTGATATCCATTGAATTTAAGACATCTCTTAAAAATTTCTTAGCATCTTGAATATAGTCTCTTTTAACTTTTACTCTAACTTTTGCAGGTTTAGAGCCAAATAAACTAAGAAATCCCTTATTTCCTTCATCTAAAATCTCAATTTCAACCTTATCTTTAGTAACATTAAGTTCCTTTAAAGCACTTTCTACTGCTTCATCAACAGATTTTCCATTAACTTCAATCTGCTTCATACCCAATTCACCCACCTTGTTGTACTTAAAATATACTTATAAATTAAAACTAAGCTGCCTTAGCCTTATTTTTCTTTGGTAGAACAACTATTACATATGTTTGAAGCATTTGAATCAAGCTTCCTACAATCCAATAAATTACTAATAAGGATTCAAAATTAATAGCAGAAACACCTATCATAACAGACATACCTATATTCATAGTAGACATATTCATAGGTGAATTTTCTACACTTGCAGCATTTACCTTAGTTGTAAAGACTGTTGACAAATAAGTAGAGCCTGCAGCTAATACTGGTAGTATAAAATATGGATCTCTTAATGCTAAGTTAGGTATCCATAAGAAATCAGCACCTGAAACTTGATGTATTTGTCTAAACGCCCAGTAAAGAGCAAAAAGTATAGGCATTTGTATGATCATAGGTAGACAACCACCAGTCATACTTACATTATTTTCTTTATATAATTTCATCATTTCCTGATTTAATTTTTCCGGACTATTCTTGTATTTTGTTTGTAATTTCTTAACTTCTGGTTGAATCTCCTGCATTTTTGCAGTTGATCTAGTTGATTTTATATTTAATGGTAATAAAAATAATCTTACTATTAATGTAAATAATATTACAGCTAGTACATATGAAACACCCACATCCGTAATACCTATATTAACAATTAAATCATGAAGCTTCTCCACGATGTTGTACATGAAATCAACAATAACTTGAAACAAATTAAATACCTCCTAAAATATTAACTCTTTACTTCACTGGATCATAACCACCCTTATGAAAAGGATGACATCTTAGAATTCTTTTTATAGCCATAAAACCACCCTTAATCGCTCCATATTTTTCAATGGCTTCTATAGCATATTGAGAACAGGTCGGAGTATATATGCAACTAGGTTTTGTAAAAGGTGATATAAATTTTCTATATAACTTGATTGGAAAAATCAATAACTTTTTCATTATTTATTTAATCCTGCCCTTTTAAATAAATTTAACACAGATTTTTGTACTTCCGAATATGGTTTATCCTTTATTGCAGTTCTTGCAACAAAAACAAAATCAAATCCTTCTTTTAAATCTTTAGAATTAAGTCTATAACTTTCTAATATTAATCTTTTAACCCTACTTCTAGTTACGCTTTTTCCTACTTTTTTACTTACTGAAATTCCAACTCTATTAAACTTTTCATTATTTTCGTCTCTATTTCTTCCATTATTATATATATAGAGAACTAAATTTTCATTTGAAAGAGACTTCCCTCTTCTATATACGTTTCTAAATTCGATATTTTTTCTAATCTTATGCATACTCATTTATAAGATTCCCCTTTTTCTGCATTTGCAGAAAAAGGCCACAACTGCGGCCCTTATGCTGTTAATCTTTTTCTTCCTTTTTGTCTTCTTCTCTTAAGCACGTTTCTTCCTGATAGAGTGCTCATTCTCTTTCTAAATCCATGCTCTCTTTTTCTTTGTTTCTTTTTAGGTTGGTATGTCATGAACATAACGCTACACCCCCTTCAATATATATTTCTATAGTAAAACTATACTTATTTCATTTTGAAGTTTTACTTTATAATTATATATTTCAATACCTTTACTGTCAAGAAAACTTATTTTGTTGATAAATTTATTAACATAATAAGTTTTTGTGGATAAATTATTGAACCACTTTTACAGTTTATGATATTATTAATATACTATTGTGAATAACTTATGTGGAGTAAAAGTTATCCACAGCTGTGAATAACTTTGTGCATAACTTGTTCAATTTTTCTTAATTTCTTTATTTCATTAAGTATTTTGAGCTGATTTCAACATTAATATTCATTGTTTATAGTGTTAATGTTATTTTTTCCACAAATGTTGATAATATAACATATTTATTTTTTTAACTATTTATTCACAAAATAATTAACATGTGAATAATTCTACCTACAATGTCAATTATTTAAATGGTACAATTATTTTACTGTTAGTAATTTGTTTATATATATTCGTTTATTAATTATTTTGATTAATTTTTTCTTTTTTTATAAAAAATGACTGGAGGATATAAGATGGATACCCACCTAAATCAATTATGGGAAAAAACATTAAATATAGTAAAAAGTGAGATGACTGAAGTTAGCTTCAACACATGGATAAAAAGTTGCGAACCCTTATCTATATCTTCAGATAGCATAAAGATAGGTGTTCCTAATGAATTTACCAGAGATATTTTAGAGCAAAGATATAAAGATCTAGTCGCAAATGCCATAAGACTTATCTCCTCTAAAAAATATAATATAGAATTTCTAATTGAATCAGATTTTCAAAAGGAAGAAGTTAAAGACGTTGCAAAGGAAGTCCAAAAGGAAAGCTCAGTAGTTGTAAGTGATGAGATGTCCGCAACATTAAATCCGAAGTATACTTTTGATTCTTTTGTCATTGGTAATTCAAATAGATTTGCACATGCTGCATCATTGGCTGTTGCTGAAGCACCTGCTAAAGCATATAACCCACTATTTATATATGGTGGTGTGGGACTTGGTAAAACTCACCTTATGCATGCTATAGGACACTATATTTTACAAAACAATTCAAAATCAAAGGTAGTTTATGTTTCATCAGAGAAATTTACTAACGAATTAATAAACTCCATTAAAGACGATAAGAATGAAGAATTCAGAAACAGATATAGAAATGTCGATGTTCTGCTAATAGATGATGTTCAGTTTATAGCAGGAAAAGAAAGAACTCAAGAAGAGTTTTTCCATACATTTAATGCGCTTCATGACGCAAATAAGCAAATAATTCTTTCATCAGATAGACCACCGAAAGAAATTCCTACATTAGAAGATAGGTTGAGAAGTAGATTCGAATGGGGGCTTATTGCTGACATTCAAGCTCCAGACTTTGAAACAAGAATGGCAATCTTAAAAAAGAAAGCTGATGTAGAAAATTTAAATGTAGCTAATGAAGTAATGGTATATATAGCCACAAAGATTAAAGCTAATATAAGAGAACTTGAAGGCGCTCTAATAAGGATAGTTGCATATTCATCCTTAACAGGAAGAGACATAACAGTAGATCTTGCAAGTGAAGCTTTAAAAGATATTATTTCTAATAAACAAAGTAAGCATATAACAATAGATACAATTCAAGATGTTGTTTCCTCATACTATAATCTTAGAGTTGAGGAGCTAAAATCTCAAAGAAGAACACGTAATGTAGCCTATCCAAGACAAATAGCTATGTATTTAAGTAGAAAGCTTACTGATTTATCTTTACCAAAGATAGGAGAAGAATTTGGTGGAAGAGATCATACTACAGTAATACATGCATATGAAAAAATATCTCAAAACTTAAAAACAGATGAAGTTCTACAAAACACAGTAAACGACATAACAAAGAAATTAACTCAAAAATAAGTAACAATGTACATAACATAAGTTAATATCATGTGGATAAAATTTCAGGAGATACCTTTCATCTAATAATGTGGATAACTCATAGTAATTTGTACGGACTTATCCACAGTATTTTTTTGCAAACTTTCTTGATTTTATAAGGGCTGCAGGTACTTTTCAACAAATTCACAGCCCCTACTACTATTATTACTATATTTTTATCTATTATTTTATCTATAATAAGTAATTTATATTGTTAGTAAATGTTCATAATTATGGAGGTTAAATATGAAATTTATATGTGAAAAATCAAAGTTACAAGATGCTATATCAATAGCTCAAAAAGCAATAACAGGAAAATCTACAATGCCTATATTAGAAGGTGTCTACTTAAATGCAAAAGATTCAAAATTAACATTAATAGGATCAGATGTAGATGTATCAATAGAAACAATTATAGATTCTGAAGTTATCGAACCTGGATCAATTGTTGTAGATGCAAAAATATTTGGAGAAATAATAAGAAAATTACCTAATGACTTAGTTACAATAGAAACTCTTGGTGTTGAAGAAGGTAATAATATAATACAAATAACTTGTAAGAAATCAGTATTTAACTTAGTTCATATGAATCCATCAGATTTCCCAGAGCTTCCAGCAATTAATGAAACTAAGTTATTTTCTATTCCTCAAAATCTATTAAAGAATATGATAAAAGGTACATCATTTGCTATCGCACAAGATGAAACAAGACCAATACTTCAAGGAATTTTATTTGAGGTTAATAATTCATATTTGAATTTAGTAGCTTTAGATGGATATAGATTGGCAATAAGAAGTGAGTTAATAGATTCTGAAAATACAATTAGTTCAGTAATACCTGGAAAAACTCTAAATGAAGTAGCTAAAATCCTAGAGGATAGTGAAGATGTTGTAGATATTACTTTTACTACTAATCATATATTATTTAACTTAGGTGAAACTAAGGTTATATCAAGATTATTAGAAGGAGAATTTATAAAATATAAATCCTTATTACCTCAAGAATATAAGGGTTTAGTTACTGTTAACAGACAAGATCTACAAAATTGTATTGAAAGAGCATCATTAATGGCAAAAGAGGGAAATACTAACTTAATTAAATTTGAATTGGTTGGTGACACTCTAATAATCACTTCTAATTCTCAATTGGGAAAGGTAAGAGAGGAAGTTGGTGTAAATTTGCAAGGAGACGAGATACAAATTGCATTTAACTCTAGGTACTTAATTGATGTTCTTAAAGTAATGGACTCTGATGAAGTAATGCTTGAACTTACATCAAGCGTTAGTCCATGTGTAATAAGATGTAATGAAACTGATAATTCTAAATATCTTGTTCTACCTGTAAGATTAGCAAGATAGTTAGCGAAAGGAGATTATTCATATTTAATGCATATTTATGCATTAGGTTGATATTATAATTATGAACGAAATAGAAATAAGCACTGAATTCATAAAATTAGATTCTTTTTTAAAATGGGTTGGGGTAGCCTCTCTTGGATCGGAGGCTAAGTTTTTAATTCAAGAGGGTGAAGTAAAAGTTAACGGAGAAGTATGCACCCAAAGAGGTAAAAAATTAAGAGTAAATGACGTAATAGAGATACAGCAAGAAAAGTTTAAAATAATTTAAGCATATTGTGCTATAATTAAATTGGGTGTTTTTATGTTTGTTAAAAAATTACTTTTGTTAAACTACAGAAATTATAAAAGTTTAGAGATAGAATTATCAAATAGCGTTAATGTGTTTATAGGAGATAATGCACAAGGCAAAACAAATATTTTAGAAGCCATATATTATTGTGGTTTTGCAAAATCTCATAGAACCTCAAAAGATAAGGAATTAATCAAATGGAATGAGGATAGGTCGTACATAAGTTTAAAGGTTGGAAAAGAGAGACTCGATAAGACTATAGAAATAAATATTTTAAAAGATGGTAAGAAAGCTATACGAGTTAATTCTATAAAGATTAATAAAATAGATCAATTAATTGGAATATTCAATGTAGTTATGTTTTCACCAGAAGATTTGAAAATTGTAAAAGAATCTCCAGGAATCAGAAGAAAATTTTTGGATATGGAATTATGCCAGTTAAGTAATAAGTATTATTATAATCTTGTTCAATATAACAAAATTATAAACGAAAGAAATATCATACTAAAATCTAAAAATGTAGATAACTTCATGCTAGATATATATGACGATCAACTTGTTGAATTTGGAAGCTATATAATAAAATGCAGATTAGATTATATAGAGAAGTTAAATCTTCATAGTTATGATATTCATAAAGAAATAACTTCTGGAAAAGAAGAGATTAAGTTTAAGTACACATCCACTGTTAAAGATAATGATAATATAAAAATATCCTTTAAAGATTTATTAGTTAAAAATAGATCGAAAGATATTGAAAGAAGATTAACTAGTGTAGGACCTCATAGAGATGACTTTGAAATATTGATAAATAACATAGATGCAAAAAGTTTTGGTTCTCAAGGGCAGCAAAGAACATCTGTCCTAACCATTAAATTTGCATCTCTAAGCATTATAAAAGATATTACTGGAGAATATCCAGTACTTCTTTTGGATGATGTTTTATCAGAATTAGATTTTACAAGAAAATCTTATATATTGAATTCAATAAGTGGAATTCAAACAATAATAACCGGAACGGGAATAGAGGATATATCTAGATATTTAAATAGTGAATCTAAAGTTTTTAAAGTTAACGATGGAGTTGTTATTAGTTAGCAAGGAGGAATATTTGTGTTTTTACACTTGGGAGAAAATGTAGTAGTTCCAGTAAAAGACGTTATAGGGATATTTGACTTACAAAATACTATGTATAGTTCTGATACTATACAATTCTTAAGATTGGCAGAAGAAGATGGTTTTGTAGAGAGAATCTCAAAGGAAAAACCTAAATCTTTTGTTATTGCAGAGGTAGATAAAAAGAGCAAGATTTATCTTTCTCCAATTTCATCATCTACATTAACAAAAAGAACTGATGTAGAATATAATCCTTAAGTTAGTCCAATGTTTAACTTAAAGATATAATATCTTAAATTTTAGAAGTAGGAGGAGTTACATGTTGGAACAGAATAAACAAAGTTATGATGAAAGTCAGATACAGGTTCTTGAAGGATTAGAGGCAGTAAGAAAAAGACCTGGTATGTATATAGGGAGTACTAGTTCTAGAGGATTACATCATTTAGTATACGAAATTGTTGATAATAGTATTGATGAAGCTTTAGCTGGATATTGCAAAAATATAGATGTTTATATACATAAAGATAATTCTATAACTGTAATAGATGATGGAAGAGGTATGCCAGTAGGAATACATCCTAAAATGGGAAAACCTACAGTTGAAGTTATTATGACAATACTTCATGCTGGTGGAAAATTTGGTGGCGGAGGATACAAGGTTTCTGGAGGATTACATGGTGTTGGTGCTTCAGTTGTTAATGCCTTATCTGACGAGTGTGAAGTTACTGTAACTAGAGAGGGTCATGTTTGGAAACAAACATATTCTAGAGGTGCAGTTACAAGTGATTTAATTAAAATAGCTGATGCTGAAGATGAAGAACACGGAACAAAAGTTCATTTTAAGCCAGATGCAGATATTTTCGAAGAGACTGTATTTGATTTTGAAATATTATCAAATAGATTAAGAGAGCTAGCATTTTTAAATAAAGGAATAAGTATTAGACTAGTTGATGAAAGAGATGAAAAAGAAGAAGACTATTTCTACGAAGGTGGAATTAAATCATTTGTAAGTTACTTAAATAGAAATAGAGAAGTTTTACACGAAGAGCCTATTTATGTTGAAGGTGTAAGAGATGGGGTAGCTGTTGAAGTTGCTTTACAATATCATGATGGATATAACGAAAATATATTTTCTTTCGCAAATAACATAGATACCATTGAGGGTGGAACACACTTAGTTGGATTTAAGACAGCTCTTACTAGAGTAATGAATGATTATGCTAAGAAGTTTGGACACTTAAAAGAGAATGATAAAAATCTTTCTGGTGAAGATATAAGAGAAGGATTAACCGCTGTTATATCAGTTAAAATATCTGAGCCTCAATTTGAAGGACAAACAAAGACTAAACTTGGAAACTCTGAAGTTAGAGGTATAGTGGATGGTATTCTAGGTGAAAGTGTAGCCTTATACTTAGAAGAAAACCCTTCAGTAGGTAAGATTGTGGTAGATAAAGCTTTAGTAGCAGCAAGAGCAAGAGAAGCAGCTAGGAAAGCAAGAGAACTTACTAGAAAATCTGTGTTAGAAAGAAGCGCATTACCAGGAAAACTAGCAGATTGTTCGTCTAAGGATCCTATGGAATGTGAAATTTATATAGTTGAGGGAGACTCAGCTGGTGGATCTGCTAAGCAAGGCAGAGATAGAAAATTCCAAGCAATACTTCCGTTAAGAGGAAAAATAATGAATGTTGAGAAACAAAGACTAGATAAGATTCTTAACTCAGATACAATAAGAAGTATGGTTACTGCATTTGGAGCAGGTATTGGTAAAGATTTTGATATAGAAAAGATAAGATACAATAGAATAATAATAATGACAGATGCGGATGTTGATGGTGCGCATATTAGAACACTATTATTAACATTCTTCTACAGATATATGAGAGAATTAGTAGACCAAGGACATGTATATATAGCACAGCCACCTTTATATAAGGTGTCAAAGGCTAAAAAGGATGTATATGTATATTCAGATAAAGAATTAGAAAATACATTAATTGAACTTGGTGGAAAAGATAATAATACTGACATTCAAAGATACAAAGGTTTAGGTGAAATGAATGCTACTCAGCTATGGGAAACAACTATGGATCCTGAACAAAGAGTATTATTAAGAGCAACTATTGAAGATGCAATGGCTGCAGATGAGATATTTACTATTCTTATGGGAGATAAAGTAGAACCTAGAAGAGAGTTTATTCAAAATAACGCAAGTAAAGTGGTTAACTTAGATATTTAGTACAGAATTGAGGTGAAAGCAATGAATAATAACGAGGGAAAAGTAGTTCAGGTTGATATAAAAAATGAGATGAAAAAATGCTATATAGATTATGCTATGAGCGTTATAGTTGGGCGTGCTCTTCCAGATGTTAGAGATGGTTTAAAGCCAGTACATAGAAGAATCTTATTTTCTATGCACGAACTTGGATTAAGACCAGATAGAGGATATAGAAAGTGTGCAAGAATAGTCGGGGAAGTTTTAGGTAAATATCATCCACATGGAGATACATCTGTTTATGAAGCATTAGTAAGAATGGCTCAAGATTTTTCTATGAGATATATGCTTGTAGATGGTCATGGAAATTTTGGTTCTGTTGATGGTGATGGCGCAGCTGCTATGAGATATACAGAAGCAAAAATGAATAAAATTGCTGCTGAAATGCTAAGAGATATAAATAAAAATACTGTAGATTTTATACCAAACTTTGATGGTGAAGAGCAAGAACCTTCAGTATTACCTTCAAGGTTCCCAAATTTATTAGTAAATGGTTCTTCAGGTATAGCAGTAGGTATGGCAACAAATATACCTCCTCATAATCTTGGTGAAGTTATAGATGGAACAATTATGCTTATAGATGATCCAGAAGTAACAATTTTAGATTTGATGACTAAAATTAAAGGTCCAGACTTCCCAACAGCAGGAATAATAATGGGTAAGGCTGGAATAAGGGCTGCTTATGAAACAGGTAGAGGAAGAGTTGTTGTAAGAGCAAAAACTGAAATAGAAGAAGAAAAAGGCAGATTAAAAATCATAGTTAACGAACTTCCATACCAAGTAAATAAAGCTAAGCTAATAGAAAATATAGCAGATTTAGTTAAAGATAAAAAAATAAATGGAATATCAGATTTAAGAGATGAATCTGATAGAGAAGGTATGAGAATAGTAATAGAACTTAAAAAAGATGCAAATCCTAGTGTAGTTCTAAACTTACTATTTAAGCATACAAAGATGCAAGATACCTTTGGTGTAAATACAATTGCACTAGTAGATAATGAACCAAAGGTTTTAAACTTAAAAGAGATACTAGTACACTATGTAAATTTCCAAAAAGAAGTTATTACAAGAAGAACAGTATTTGAATTAAATAAAGCACAAGAAAGAGCTCATATTTTAGAGGGATTAAAAATTGCTTTAGATAATATCGATGAAGTAATAAGTATTATTAGAGGTTCTAAAAATTCAGAAATAGCTAGAAATACACTTATTGAAAGATTTAATCTAAGCGAAAAACAATCTCAAGCAATATTAGATATGAGACTTGCTAGATTAACAGGATTAGAAAGAGACAAAATTGAAGATGAGTATAATGAACTTATGACTTTAATCAATAGATTAAATGAAATATTATCTTCTGAGGAAAAATTACTAGGCGTAATCAAAGAAGAACTTATAGAAATCAAAGAAAGATATGGCGATGAAAGAAGAACAGTAATCGAAAAACAAGAAAATGAAATAGATATTGAAGATCTAATTCAAGAAGAGGATGTTGTAATAACATTAACTCATACAGGCTATGTTAAGAGAATTTTAGCTGACACTTACTCTGCCCAAAGAAGAGGGGGTAAGGGAATACAGGCAATGACTACAAAAGAAGATGACTTTGTAGAGCATGTTGTAGTAACATCTACTCATTCAGATATACTATTCTTTACTAATAGAGGTAGAGTATATAAACGTAGAGCATATGAGATTCCTGATGCAGGAAGAACAGCAAAAGGAACTAATATTATTAATCTTATACCTATTGAACAAGATGAGCGTATTGAGACGGTGTTATCTGTTAAAGATGTTAATCCAGATGGATTCTTATTTATGGCTACTAAGAAGGGAATTGTTAAAAAGACCCCAATAGATGAATTTAAGAATCTTAGAAGAAATGGATTAATTGCTATAAATCTAAGAGATGGTGATGAGTTACTAAAGGTTAAACAAACATATGGTGATGCAGAAATTATAATAGCAACACAAAATGGTATTGCAATTAAGTTTAGTGAAAAAGATGTTAGACCTATGGGAAGAACTGCTTCAGGTGTAAAAGCTATATCATTAAGAAAAGATGATATTGCTGTTTGTATGGATATAGCTACTCCTGATGAAGAGTTATTAGTTATAAGTGAAAATGGATTCGGTAAAAGAACACCATTAACTGAATACAAAACACAAAATAGAGGTGGAATGGGTCTTATAACTTACAAAGTGGCTGAGAAAACAGGTAAGTTAGTTGGAGCAACTGTATGTAAGCCAGATGATGAAATGATGCTTATAAATACATCAGGTGTAGCAATTAGAATAAATGTTTCAGGTATTTCTGTCACAAGTAGATCAGCAATGGGAGTAACACTAATGAGAACTAATGAAGAAGAAAAGATAGTTGCAATAGCTAAAATTTCTTCTTCAGAGTCTAGTGAAGAATCAGAATTATTAGAAGATGGTAGTGAAATAACTAATGTTAATGATAATTCATTAGAAAGTCTTTTAGAGAGAGCAGAAGATGATAATTAAAAAAGTTATATAGTTAAGAGGATATCTTGAATGATTTTTTAATCATAAAACGAGATATCCTCTTTTCATTATGAAGATTAAGTATAAAAGTTTTTTATGAAGTTAGTATATATTAATATAAAAATATCAATATAGTTTTTTGATTTATTTAAGTTTTTATGTGGTTAAGTGCTAAAACTTATCATTTATGGAAGTCATACTTAGATTATGTAACATAAACTTAACCTTGTGTGTCAATAATAGGAATACATAGTAATTAGAAGGATACAAAAGGAATAATAGAATAACATAAGTTAATGCTATTATATATAAACATATTATAGTTATAGAGATGTTATCATAAAACACGTCCTTCAAATAAGGACAAACAAGTCAACAAAAACTTTGAAAAAAGTAGTTGACAAACAAAAAATGTTTTGATAACATATAGAAGTCGCTTAAATGCGAAAAACAAATTGGTCTTTGAAAATTAAACAGAGGAAATGAAGTAAGATTTAGAAATAAACTTAAGTCAACGTAATCTTTTGAG
>NZ_JAKGTF010000023.1:0-38518 GCF_022324735.1 Clostridium sp. YIM B02551
ATTCTATTATACATAAAAGTACCCCATAGAATAGGCTTTTTTAAATTGTCTATTCTATAGGGTACATTTTAAATACATAGAGGGCTTTAATTTTAATATTATGGTTTTAGTCCTATAGAATTTTCAAACTGTATAAATACTCTATTTATAGTTCCATCTATTAGTACTCCTACATTCTCAACAATTTATTAAGGATTTCCTTTCATTTTTCCTCTCTTTTTAGCCGCGATACTCTCATTAATATGCACTATATGATGTCTTAATGCTGGCATTAATATCAATCCTGAAACGTTTTTTCTTCCCCAGAAGTCTATTAACCAAACAGCTGACTCATCTTCTGATACTGCTTTTTTATCTATGACTCTTTGAAGTCTCTCTTTTGGAATCTTTCTCTTCATATCTGTGGTAGTAAGTTTTTTAATAATCTCTTCTGTTCTTCTACCAACTTCTATTCTATATCTTTTTAGTTCCTCTATATTTATATGTTTGCTAAATTCTAAAATTTCTTCTGCTGTAAGTTCATTCCCAGTGTCGTAAATCGTTGAATTAATATTTTTTATAAAATCTCCCCTGTCTATAACTTGCTCACAGTCATCAACTAATAAATTCATAGTTATGTCTTCTATTCTTGTAGAATGCCATATACCGTAAGCAATAGTTCTACCTTTTGAATTAATTGCAGTACGAATTATCTCTTCATTTAACCCTTCCCATAATTCATCCTCAAATGTCTTCTCATTCATATGAGACATACTAGATGCATGTACCATGGCATGTAACTCTAAGCATAGCTTCATAGCTTCACTAAATTCATTTTGCTTTAGTATTATACTTTTTAATAATTTTAACTTCTCATTCCAATTCTTCAACTCCATATATACCCCCTATTTGTAAATATTTATACATTATAAGCTCGTCTATGTTTTATGCACGCTGGAACTTCATAAGCGAGCATTACTATCCACCCAAACAAGCACGCTACAGCTATACCTACTATCTCCATTCTTGGTGCTAGTATATATGAAAAAATAACCCTAGTTGATATCTGTAGGAATGTTGAAATTAACGTAACTTTAAAGTCACCCATTCCTCTGAAATATCCTTGTATACCGTTTGTCCAACTAGGAAGCAAGTAAAAAAACGCCATAAGTTCTAGATACTTAACTCCAAACTCTATGACTTTCGAACCCTTATCTGGAACAAATAAATTCATAATATTATGCGCTCCAAAATACACAGCTACCACAAGAATTGTCCAATATATAGTTTCAATCTTCATTCCTTCAACAAAGGCTTTTTTTACTCTTTCCTTTTTCTTAGCCCCTCTATTTTGTGCCAAGAAAGTTGTTAATCCATGTGCTATACTTTGCTGAGGTGTAAACGCAAAATCATCAACGCGATTTACTGCATTAAATGTAGCTATAGCCTCTATACCTAGTGGATTTACTGCTCCTTGCACTAAAAATTTTCCTACATAAAGACAAGTTTGTTGCATTGCTGTTGCCGAGCTATAGTTTATGGTTTTTCTCAAAAGAAATTTATCTAATATAAACTCATTTTTCTTAAAATGTAAAATTGGTATCTTCTTATAAACATACACTATGCAAAAAACACTAGAAAACATTTCAGCAACTACTGTTGCAATACCTGCACCAGCTACTCCCCACTTAAAAAAAACAACAAAAATTATATCCATAACTACATTTAAAATTGATGATATTATTAAGAATATTAACGGTGTCTTTGAGTCCCCAATACTTCTTAATGTTGAAGAATATATATTATATAAAAAAGTAAAAATAAGTCCAAAAAATATAATTCTTAAAAACATTGCTGCATCTGGGAGTATTTTTTCCGGAGTATTAATTAACCTAAGTATAGGCTTAGTAAAAATCATACAAATTATAATCATTATGATTGTAAATATAAATCCTGCTATAAACGTAGTTGATACCTCTTTCTTAAATTTTTTAATATTTCCTGCTCCAAAATATTCACTCATTAGTACTGAGGCTCCCATACAGATTCCTACAATAAAGAAAATAACTATATTCATTATTGGGTTTGCAGTACCAACTGCTGCTAGCGCATCAGTACCTACAAAGCGTCCAACTATTATAGAATCAGCTGCATTATAAGTAAGTTGAAAAATATTACCTAATATTAAAGGGACTGCAAATTTAATTAAATGCTTTGAAATATTTCCGTTTGTCATATCTGTTGCCACAATTAGTCACATCCTATTCAATGTTCCCTAACTCTTTATAAGAAATTATAGGTTTCTTTTAATTGTAGCACAAATAAATTCTGCAATAGAAATTTATCTATGTAAAATAAATTCATTATGTAGTTTCCAAGTATTTTCTTCCCACCTAAAAATAGAAATATTATCAAAAAAACAATCAAACTCACACGGAGTTAAATTAACAAAGTTCCAAACTTCATTATATTTAGATTGTATATTTTTTGAAGCTACAGTTACATGAAATATCTTATCTTTTCCATCCTTTTTACTAAAATCTAGATAAGGAATTTGAATCATCTTTTCAATTAATCTATCATGCATTCTCTTTCCTTCAAGAGGCATCAGTACCTTCATATATATTACCCTGTCATTAAAATGTTCATATCCAGATAGTTTAAAAGGCTCTGCTTTTTCTTCTGCGCAGAACTCTTGAAACAACTCCTCTAGATCATTAATACTCCCCTCAAATTCAAAAGGTGCTTTTATAGTAAAGTGTGCTGGAAGCTTTGATGATTTTGCTTTAAACTTATTCCATATTTCCTTCCTCAAGTTCTCGTTAAAGTACCCTGCTATTCCTTTTACAACACAAACAATAACATATCTCATATAATCCTCCATGTACTATCACTATATAGTTAGCTTTAAAATCCATTATTTATTATACCTATGCATTGGTAAAAATATAAACTAATTATCACAGAATAAATATGTTAAATCTTCTAATACTAACTACATATTATCATTATAGGGGGTATTAAATTGAATGAAGGTTTAGTAGTTTTAGTTCGATCCATTATCGGATTTTTTACATTATTAATCTTTGCCAAGCTATTAGGAAAACAGCAAATAAGTCAATTGGCTTTCTTTGATTATGTTCTTGGAATTACAATTGGTTCCATTGCAGCTTCACTTACAACTGACCTTTCAAGTAGAGCTTGGCCACATTGGATTGGTTTATTAGTATGGGCTATTCTAGGCTATTTAATGGAATATATAACTATGAAGTGGAGATATGCAGCAAAGTATATTGAAGGTGAACCAACTATAGTTATTATGAATGGTAAAATAATGGAAGATGCACTTAGGAAAATGAAATATAGAGTTACAGATATCATGGAATTACTCAGAAACAAAGATATTTTTGATTTAAATCAAGTAGATTTTGCTATTATAGAACCTAATGGTCAATTATCTGTGCTAAAAAAACCTGAATATGAGCCACTAACAGCTAAGGACATGAACATAACAAAAACTTCAACTGGTATTAGTACCGAAATTATTTATGACGGAATATTAATACAAGAAAATTTAAGACAATTAAATAAAAGCAATAACTGGATAAATAAGCAGTTACAAGCTCATGGAATAAATGATATTTCTGAAGTTTTTCTAGCAACTTTAACTCCATCCGGATCCTTATATATTGATAAATATAAGGATCACATAAAAAAAGTAACCGATATTGGCGATTATAAAGGACCATATTGAGGAGGAATAAAGCTTGAGGAAATTTTTTGTAAGTTCCATCCCTATAGTAACAATTGCTCTTTTTGTATTAATAATGCTCAGTGGAAATTTTCTAAAAAGAACCCCAGTCCACAATATAACTATCCCCGGAGCTATTGATCTAATAATTAGTGATATTGAGGATGAAAAATGGGAAGATGCTTCTAAAAAGGTAGATCAACTATCAGCCTCTTGGGATAAGATGGTTAAAATTGTTCAATTTAGTTCTGAAAGAGATGAGATTAATTTATTTGATGCTGATATAGCAAGGCTTCGTGGGGCTATTATGGCTAAGGATAAGACCAATTCACTTATTGAACTTAAGGAAGCAAATGCCCACTGGGAAGAACTAGGACAATAATCGATATTTTTATTTGAATAATAAACCCTCCCAAGTAAATAATAAACTTGTATTTTAAGATTAAAAATCTAGTTAAATTTTGTACATAAAGGAGGGCTTTATTATGCCAGTAGCTATGAACATACCTGTAAGTTCACTTATTTCTAACGGAAATCCACATCAATCCTGTATTGATATTTGTTCAAAATGCTCCCAAATCTGTAACGAATGTCTCAACCTATGTTTGCACGAATCAGACGTAAAATCTAGGATTGATTGCATTAGAACACTTCAAGACTGTGCTGAAATCTGTACAACATCATCCTGTTTCATGTCTAGAGGAAGCGGAAGTATTAAAGAAATATGCAATCTTTGTGCAGTAATATGTGATAAATGTGTAGTTGAATGTGAGATGCATGATGATCAGCACTGCAAGTCTTGCGCTGATATTTGCAGGCAATGTGCTGATGAATGTAGAAGTGTTTCAATTATGTAATTATTATTGAACATAAAATAGAAGAGGGATTTCCTCTTCTATTTGCTATTCATTATAAACTTCTTTATTTCTATAGGGTAAGTAATTAGGAATTGTTGCTGCAAACTCCTTAAGTTGAATTATTTTATTAAACTTGTCAAAGTTTATCCATGATACCCCATTAAAATCATCTACTTTGCCATCAAATTCATTTTTAAAATACCATTCGCATATTACTGTATTTTCAGTAACTACAATATTTTTTATATCCCAAGCTATAACTTTCCCCCGTTTATTCCAATCTCTAAACCACTTTTGAATTTCTTTAAGTCCATTATATACAGGCCCATAAGATTCAATATATATTACTTCTTCCGCGAACACTTCTCTTAGCACACATTCATCCCTATCTATCCATGACTTAAAGTACTTCCTAACAACTTTTTCAACATCTTTTTTCTTTTCTTTATTATATTCGAATAAAATCATAGAATTATTTTCTAATGGCTTGTACTCTCCTACCTTTACATAACCATGTTTTTCATAAAAATATTGATTTCTAAAGTTTTTATAAGGCGTATCTAAAGACCATTTCTTTATATGCGAATATTCCTTTTCAATAAACTCTAGTGTCTCTGAGCCTACACCTTCATTATGGTACTCTGGATCAATAAAAATAGCACCTAATCTAAAGTGTTCTTTATCTATTTCATATAATTTAAATGCACCAATTATCTTATCATCTCTTATAATTTTGTAGTACATACCATCCCGAGCTTTTGATATATGCCACTCTAAAGTATCTATATTTGGTGGTATAGCTCCATATTTAATTCTATCTTCTTCAAAGGCTCGTAGCGCAATATCTTTTAGGATACTGGCATCTAATTCTAAACATTTATCAAAAAATAACACTTATTAATCCCCCTTAATATAGAAATTCTCTATTTATTCTTCACTTATCTTGTAATAAATACCATATGAAAATTATATCATATCCTAATTATAAATTTCTCATCATCTTATATTTAAAGATTGTGATATTATATAAAAAATGATATTCTCATATAGAAACAAAGTATCCTAGGAAACGGAGTTAATACCTATGAAGAAATTCAAAAAAATATATATAGAAATTACTAACGTATGTAATCTCTCTTGTAAGTTTTGTCCAAAAACAAATAGACCTTCAAGTTTTATGTCCCTTGAAACCTTTGATAAAATACTAGACCAAATAAAACCATATGGAGAATATATTTATTTTCATATAAAGGGTGAACCACTACTGCATCCTGAGATTGATAAGTTTTTAGATTTAAGCTTTAAAAAAGGGTTTAAAGTTAACATAACAACAAATGGAACTCTTATCACTAAGGTTAAAGATAAGCTGATTTCAAAACCTGCACTTAGACAAGTAAACTTTTCTCTACATAGTTTTGATGGGAATGAGGATTCAAAAAATAAAGATGAATATATAAATAATATTATAAACTTTGCTAAGGAAGCAAAGCAAAACAACATAATTTCAGCACTTAGATTATGGAACTTAGATGAAGATGATGAAAAAAACCTTCAGGTATTTAAGAATAGACATATACTTGAAATTTTAGAAAAAGAATTTAATTTAGATTACAAAATTCAAGATAGGATAAACCCTATTAGAGGTATCAGAATCGATGATTCAATATATTTAAATCAAGACCACGAATTTAATTGGCCAAGTTTACAGGAAAAAGAAGATGACGGAATTGGTTTTTGTTATGCACTTAGAAGTCAAGTTGGTATTTTAGTTGATGGTACAGTTATACCTTGCTGTTTAGATGGAGAAGGTATCATTAATCTAGGAAATATTAATACTGAAGTTTTTGGTGAAATTATTGAAAATGAAAGATCTAATAATTTATTTAATGGTTTTTCTAATAGAACTGCAGTAGAGGAACTATGTAGAAAATGTGGTTATCGAAAAAGATTTGGAAAGTAAATTTCATGCTAAAAAAGATGTGAATTTCACATCTTTTTTAGCATCTTTTCTCATTAGCATCATAAACAACAATTCCATCAATTATTGTATATTTCACTTTTGATTTAATATCTAGTGGTTCCATATCATAAACTACGATATCTGCATCATACCCTGCTTCTAATTTACCTAATCTGTCACCACAATTTAGAATTTCTGCAGCATTTATGGTTATTGCTTTTAATGCATCTTTGTGAGATAAACCTTCCCCTTCAGCAATTGCTGCAATTGACCTTAAACAGTCTATTGAATTATAGGGATGATCTGTTATTAATGCAGTTGTAATTCCCTCCCCAACTAATTCTACTATATTAGAATATTTTCTAGCCTTAAGTTCCATTTTTATTCTAGGTGTTAGTAATGGTCCATAGGCAATAGGTATATTTTTTTCTTTTATGTACTCCTTAATAAGATGTGCTTCTGTTCCATGCTCAATTACCATTTTATTTATATGAAATTCTTCTGCAATTCTTATTGCTGTTGCTATATCATCTGCTCTATGAGCATGAACACGAAGTGGTATCTCTCCTTTTATAACAGGAATTACTGCTTCTAATTTTATATTTCTTTCATCTAGCTTGTTTGCTTCTTTACGAGCTATATAGTCTTCTGTTCTCATAAATAAATCTCTTATTAATGCAGCTACTCCCATTCTTGTCACTGGAGCTTTTTCTTTTACTCCATAGGTTGCAAGTGGATTTTCTCCCAATGCTATTTTAAACCCTACTGGATTTTTAACTATCATTTTGTCTATAATTCTTCCATAAGTTTTTACAGCAACATTTCTTCCCCCAACAACATTGTTACTTCCAGGTCCGCTCATTACACATGTTACTCCTGACCTTACCGCATCTTCGAAAGACACATCAAGAGGATTTATTCCATCAATACCATTTAGCTGAGGCGTAACTGATTCGGATGTTTCGTTGTTGTCTTGCCCAATCTTCCCTGTACATTCTTCTATTATTCCAAGGTGAGTATGACAATCAATAATTCCTGGTGAAACATAGGCACCGTTTAACTCTATAACTTCTAAATCACTTAAAGTCTCTGTTATACTTTCTGAAACCTTATCTATTTTTTTATCCTTTATAAGAATATCCTTTTTTTCATATTTATCTTGCTCAAAATTATAAACTAATCCATTCTTTAACAATGTATTTTTCACTATCATCACCTTCCTCTAATATTTGTTCCTTAATAATATTAATTATTAATTCTATCTATATTATATATTCCCCAAATTAACTCTATTTAAATATTTTTTAGCCACTTTCTCTGCTTCTTTCATAAAGTTAATATCTGTTGGCGAGTTCTCAAACTTATATCTAGGAAAATATCTTGAAAGGTGAAGTGGAATATCTGGATTAATAGAACTTAAAAACTTAGATATTTGCTCTACTTCTTCTAAATTATCATTTTCTCCGCTTACTAATAATGTTGTGATTTCTACATGACATTCTTTTGAAGCTATTTCAATTGTGTTTAATACAGGTTTAAGGCTCCCACCACAAAGATCTTTATAATATTTATTACTAAAGCTTTTTAAATCAATATTCATAGCATCAATATATGGAAGTATTTCTCTTAAGGGTTCTTCGCTTATATATCCATTAGTTACAATTACTACAGATTTACTTGCATCTGTTTCTTTTAAGAGCTTAGAAGAATCATACATATATTCATACCAAATGCTAGGTTCATTATAAGTAAATGCTAATCCAACATTATTCTTAGTTGTTAATACAGCTTCAATCAAATTCTTTGGAGGTACATAATCACTTTTAGCAACTGATTGAGAAATACTATAGTTCTGACAAAATTCACAAGTAAAATTACATCCAAAACTTCCAACTGATAAAATTTGAGTATGAGGCTTGAAATAATAAAGTGGTTTCTTTTCTATAGGATCTAATGAGGCTGAAGTTATCTCTCCATAATTTAAAGTATATAATATTCCATCCTCATGTTTTCTTACATTACATTTTCCTATATGTCCGTTTTCAATTACGCAATTATGTGGACACAAATAACAATGTATTTTATTATTCAATTTTTCATAAAACATAGCTTCTTTTTTCATGAGTTTAATCCTTCCTACTCTTCTTTATGTCTAATTACCTTGAATTTTTGTATCTCATATTCCTCATCATAATCTATTCCTGCTTTATCTAATGCAATAGCCAGCTGTTCTTCAACTGTATTCACTCCTTCTAAGTCAGGTAGTAAAAGTCCTGTTCTTCCTTTGGATTTCACAATAATTCCATACTCCTTTGGATCTAGTTCTTCTATTGAGGCTCTTTCTGGTTCTGTAAGAACATCTACTGAAAAATCTATATCTAATAATTCCTCTTCTTCAACTGAATAAAATCTTGGATCATTTATACCTGCAGAAATAGCGTTACGAATTATTTCTTCAGCAATATTAATTGTTATTGGAAATATAGTCCCTATACATCCTCTTAATTCTCCGCGTTTCTTTAACGATACAAACACTCCTCGTTTTTTATCTTTCATTTCATCTGTAACATAATCAGGGATACTTTTTAATTCTTTTCCAGTTCTTAAGTAGGTAGCTAAACTTTCCCTTGCAAGTTTAACATATGGATCTTTTTGATTATTTATATTTTCATAAGCTTTGTTCTTTAATTCCTCTAATTCTTCTAATTTTGATGGTCCATCTGATATAATATTAAACTTCATTATTCCATACCCTACTCCAAATGTTCCCTCATAACTCAATAAATCACCAATAAATTTCTTTTCATCTAGCGTGCCAAGCATGATTGCAATAGATTTTCTACCACATTCTCCTGCATTATATATTGTTCCTTTATCTATATTAAAAACACCCTTTACATCACCCATGTGCAAACAATGAAGAAATTCCTTATCAAACTTCTCACCTGAAGCATCAAATCCGTAAGGTCCTTCTTCTTTTAACTTATGAGATAAATCACCACTTGCTATAAGCACACAGTTTTCATTTAATTCTTCTACTGCTCTATTTATACAAATACCAAATTTATATAAATCCATATCTTTCAAGGCCGAATAGGTTATATGCACAAGTTTATAATCTTCATAGTACTTATTGATGAAATATAAGGGAACCATAGTTCCATGATCTAATACCACTGAGGAATTATATTTATTTAGTAAAGTATTTGTAGCTATAACCGATTATATCCCTTCGCTATATGCAAGTTCATAAATCTTATTTGTAAGTTCCTTATTTATTTTTAACTTCATTGAAACATTAGGGACACGAAAGTTCTTGAAATCCCCTAGAATCTCCTCTTCATAGCTTAATGAAATCGCATCTTGAAACATTACTCCATGGGGAGTTATGATAATAATTGTACTGGGCTTTTTTTCAGCTATTTCTTTACCTATTTTATGAAAATTGTCACTAGTATCACTTATTTTCTTTTCTTCGCCTTTTCCCACCTCTGGAATTACAATTGGTGGATGTGGTAATAAATATGTTCCACTTATACTCACTTAAATCACCTCTTAATTGTATTTATTTCTCAAAATAAAAAGCATCACAATTAAGTGATACTTCTTATTTAAATAGAGGCTTTATCACCTCAAAAGTAGCCTTTATCTATTTTTCACGCCTACTATGTAATGCTTCATCTCTAATTTCTTCTCTCATGCCTTTTAATGCTTCTTCTCTTCTTTCATTTTTAGCTGATAACACTTCTTTAGTATGTGGATCATCAGTTCTTTCTATAGTTTCATCAGCAAGTTCACAGTTTCTTATAGTATTACTAATATTATGCTGAATTCTCTCTACATTATTACTTCTATCATCAGGTTTGTTCTTCATAATTACGTTCCTCCTTAGTTTTAAATTATATGAAGAGTTATAAACAACTTCATTTTTATTTTGTCTAGAAAAGTATTAATTATGCTACTAAAAACATGCTTACATTAGTATCCATTGGATATTTTCATATATAGTGATAAAATTAATTAATATATTTTTGTGGAGGAAAAAATCTTGAATTTAAAAGATAAAATAAAAGAACTTCCTTCTACTCCTGGTGTTTATCTTATGAAGGATTCTTTAAATAATATAATTTATGTTGGTAAATCTAAAAATTTAAAAAGCAGGGTTGGATCATATTTTCAAAATTCGAAGTCTCATTCACCAAAGGTTATAAAATTAGTTCAAAACTTAAAAGATTTTGATTTTATTCTTACTGATACAGAATTCGAGGCTTTTATGCTTGAATGTAAACTTATTAAGGAAATTAAACCAAGATATAATAGATTAATGAAAAGTCCAAATTCTTATTCATATATAAAAATAAATATTAACGATAAATACCCTAATCTAGAACTTTCTCAAAGCGTTACTACTGATGATGGAACTATTTATTTTGGGCCATACAAAAATAAAAATACCCTTGAAAAAGGGATTAATAATCTTAAAGATTTTTGTAAAATACAATGCTCTAATAACTCAAAAAGAGGGTCTTCTTGTTTAAATTATTCTTTGGGTTTATGTATGGGAATGTGTATGGATAAACTTCCTAGAGAAGAATACATGATTACGATTAACAAAATTATTAATCTTCTACATAATGAAGATAAAAGTATTATTAATGAAATTGAGTCTATGATGAATACTGCGTCTGAAAACTTTGATTTCGAAAATGCAGCAAAATATAGAGATTATCTAACTTCTGTAAATTATCTAATAAATAAAGTTAAAGTCATTGAATATACAAAAGAAAATAAAAATATTGTTTTACTTGAGCCATTAAATAATGAAAATGTAAAAATATTTCTAATTAGTGGAACTGAAATACTGTATAGCTACATAGATAAATTGGATAATCTTCAAAAATTAAAGTTAAATATAAAAACTTATATTCATGCTTACTTCAATTCTGAAATATTAAATTCCTCAATACAAATTGGACGAGACGAAATTGATCAGACTGAAATTATTTATTCCTATATTAAGAATAAAGCTAACAATTGTAGATTCTTTGTAATTACTGAAGCTTTGTTAAGTACTAATAGCTCGCAAATAAATGGTTTAATAGATAAATTAGTTTTAAGTTAGTATTTTCAATGTTAATTCAAATATGCTCAGACACTAAAAAATCAGGTAGCATACATACTACCTGATTTTTATATCACTAGCTAATCAGCTTTCCCTTTAAAATAGTTTGTCCCCCATACCCCCGCAAGTATCATTATTGAACCTATAACATGGTATACATGAAAGCTTTCGTGTAAAAATACTACTCCAGCAACTATTGATACAATTGTTGAAATATTAGCAAATACTGAGGACCTTGAGGCTTCTAACTTAGAAAGTGTAAAATTGATTAAAAAATAAGCTATTATTGATGATAAAATTCCCAGATATAAAACTGAAGTAATAAAGGTTGTACTACTTAAAGGTTTAAAATACTCTGACATATTATTATTAATTAAATGATTAATAATTGAAATTCCATTAAAACATATTGCACCTAAGAACATCATAAAATAAGTAACCTCAAAAGGAGTGAAATGTCTAGAAATTCTTCTGGCAATTATATTAAAGAAGGCAGCTGAAAACACTGCTCCGGCTAATAATAAAACTCCTAAAAGTGAACTTGCTGACTCGTTAGAACTATCCATTAATATTATTATAACAACACCTGACACTGATACTATTATACTAATTACTTGTTTTAAGCTTGGTTTTTCGTCTAGTATATATACAGCTAAGATTGTTACTACTATTGGAATTAATGCTATCATAAGGCCGCCTAAGGATGTTGATGTTCTTTGAATTCCGTAAGTCTCAAAAATAAAATAAATAATTGGTTCTATAAAAGCAAGAATGATAAGCCACTTTAAAGGTTTGTTTTTATAATTAACCTTTATTATCCTAAATACTATTAACAATGTCATTACAAGAAACGCAGCTAAGAATCTAAAGGAAAGTAATGCAAAAGGGTCTGCAACACTTAAAGCTTTTTTTGAAAATAAAAAGCTAAGTCCAAATATAAAATTAGTAATTACTGCTGTAGTATAGGGTATAACATTTGATTTATTTTTCATTATATCAGTCCTTTTCTTATGTTAGTATAAATTTCTATCAAAATAATTTAAGTTTTTCACATCAAAAAAGTCGCTAATGAATAGGTTCTCTTCTGAGAACTAATATAGCGACCTACAAAAAACACAATAATTATCACTAAAAATGAGTATACTATATTGTCGTACAATACTCAATAGTAATACTATATTTCACTTTTAATCATATAACCTTGAAAAAGGATCATTTTCTCTATCTTCATTCCATAAATACTCTATTCTCTGGCTAATATCTAAGGCTTTATCTTTCGTAAAAATATCTTCTATAAATCCTAATGCTAAGTCCATTCCTGCTGATACTCCAGCTGAAGTATATATGTTTCCATCCTTTACCCATCTAGCTTGTTTAACCCACAATACTTTTTCATTTTGCTCTGCAACCCAAGCAAATGCCTTTTTATTAGTAGTTGCTTTTCTATTATTAAGTATTTCTGTCTTTGCAAGAAGAGCTGTTCCAGTACATACAGTTAATATATATTTAGCCTTAGAAGCAATTTTGTCAATTAATTTTATAAGTTCTTTATCCTGAACTTTATCTCTTGTTCCTGCTCCACCGGGAATAAATAATATTTCCTCAAATGATAAATCTTCTTCATAAATATTAGTTTCAACTTTTACCCCATGACTATTTGAAATAATTCCTCCATTAAGAGATATAAAATTAAGTTTTATTGCTTCTGGCATTTTCCCAAATATCTCAACCGGCCCAAAGACATCTAAGGTTTCAAATTCATCAAACATTAGTATATTAATTCTAAATTTCACTTTTATCACTCCTATAGCTTAAGTATATAATAGATTTTAACTCACTACTCTTTTTAAATATTTTATTTTTCTAAATATAATTGCTATTAAACAACTACCCATAAATGCTAAAAAAATAACTATTGGAATATCAATAATGGTATTACCTGTTATATTACTTAAATCTACTCCAAAGACGTTCATTTTTATAATGGTTAAGAAAAATGGATGAATTAAATATATACCAAAAGTGTTACTTGATAGCATCTCAAATATATCATCTTTTTTATTAAAGAAATTCTTTGATAAAATAAAAACTGCCATTGACATTAAAATACATGTTATTGAGCCACTACTTAGGAAAAACTGATCTAGACCTCCACTCTTATACAGCTCAGTAGTTCCAAATATGGTTACAAAAATGCTTAAAAATCCTGTTAGGTATATTATATTTTCTAGAATTTTATTTAATCTATAATTATTTAAATAGTATCCTAGCACAAAGTATCCAATTTCCCACCCAAATATAGTTACTTTTATATTCACATCAATACCTAAAAATTTTGTGATTAATGGTAAAATACCACTTATAACAAAACATATCACAATAAAGTATTCTATATCATTCTTTGAAGCAGAATTAATAAATATTTTAATAATTGGTAAAGAAAGATATAATCCAAGCAACATATATAAATACCACATATGATAAGATGTAGTACCCAATAATAGCTCACTCACCATATCATAAATTGAAAATGTATGAATGTATCCCATTCCATATAAATTAAATAAGTAATAGAAAATCCCCCAGAATACCATAGGTATAACAATTCTTATTAACCTCTTTTTTAAATTAAGTTTTCTTTCTTTTTCTAATAATAAGGCACCACTTATCATTATAAAAATTGGCACAGCCCATCTACCTATAGAATTATATACTATAGCTCCCCACCAATTAGTTGTAAATGATAAATTTTTATTTACTACTAGCGAGCCTGTTGCATGAATTGCAATTACTGCAACACAAGCAAATACCTTTAATGCTTCGAAGTAATTATTTTTTCCCCTCATATATATCACCCCATCTAATTTTACTCCTTTAAATAATAATTGTAAAATTATGTAATAATAATTATTTATATTCATAAAAATGAAAAAGAGCCCTGTTTTGATATGCTCCCTTTATAGTAGACAGTTAAAATAATAAAACTGTAACTATAGAGGGAGCATTTTATTATGGGAAGAAAAAGCAACATTTTACCTGAAGTTAAGATAAAAATTATAGAAGACTATTTAGAAGGACAGATTAGTGTAATTGAAGCAGCTACAAAATTAGGAGTAAGTGTAAGTGGAATTAAAGGATGGATTCGTAAATATAGATCCTTCGGCCCGGAAGGGTTAATTCCTAATACTAAAAATACTTATTATAATTCTAGCTTAAAACTTCTAGCAATAACTGATTATATGATGGGCAATGGATCTTTAAATGATATATGCAAGCAATACAGAATTCGAACAATAGGTATTCTCCACCGTTGGATAAAACAGTATAATAATGGTCATAAGGTATCTAAATCTCATAACAACAAAGGAGATAGAATTATGACTAATGGAAGAAAAACTACTTATGAAGAAAGAGTTGAAATAGTTTCATTCTGCATTGCTAACGCTAACGATTATAGTCTAGCAGCTAATAAATATGACGTTTCTTATCAACAAGTCTATACTTGGGTAAATAAATATAATAAAAATGGATATGACGCGCTAGTCGATAGACGCGGTAAACATAAACAACTTGAAGATTTAAGTGAATCTGATAGAATTTCTGTGCAACTAAAGCTTCTAGAGGCTGAAAATAAACGTTTGAAAATGGAGAATGATTTCCTAAAAAAATTGCAGGAAATAGAAAGGAGGTAGGTAAAAATCGTTTATTATCAAAGCGTAAATATATCGCAATAAAAGAACTACATGAATTAGGATATTCAATTACTGAGTTATGTAAATGCGCAAAAATTGGACGCGCTTCTTATTATAAATGGTTAAATCATTCAGAAACTTTTAGAGATAAAGAAAATAGAGCTCTGTTAGAAGAAATTACTAAGCTTTATTCGGAAGTTAAGGGTATTTACGGCTATCGCCGTGTAACGCTAAATATTAATAGACGATTGGGCTCAAGATATAACAATAAACGTATTTATAGGCTCATGAAATCTATGAATATTTGCGCGGTTATTAGAAAGAAAAGAAAGAACTATATTTATAGTACCCCTCAGATAACTGCTGAAAATATATTAAATAGAGAATTTACAGCCGAAAGGATTAATGAAAAATGGTTAACTGATGTAACTGAATTCAAACTATCCAATGGGAAAAAGGCGTATTTAAGTGCAATACTAGATCTTGCTGATAACAGCATTATTTCTTATGTGTTAGGTGCTTCTAATAATAATAAGCTAGTGTTTGATACTTTAGATAAAGCAATTTTATCTAATCCGACCGCAACGCCACTATTTCATAGTGATCGCGGGTTTCAATATACAAGTAGTAGCTTTAGAAATAAACTTAATGCTATTAATGCAACACAAAGTATGTCTAGGGTAGGACGATGTATTGATAATGGGCCAATGGAAGGTTTTTGGGGGATATTGAAAACTGAAATGTACTACTTAAGAAGATTTGATACATACGAAGAACTCAAACAAGCTATTGATGAATATATTGATTTTTATAATACTAAAAGACTACAAAAAAAATTAAAAGGTATGGCTCCAATTGAATATAGGAGCCACACCTTAATAGCATAATTTTTTATTATTTTACCCTGTCTACTTGACAGGGGGCAGTTCATTTTAGGGCTCTTTATTATAAATTTATTTATATAATCTTTTGATTATATTATTTATGCTGCTTCAGCATCTCTTTCAAAGCTACTAACAAATTTATTCTTTTTAAAAATTACATTTATTAATGATTTAATTAGAAATCCACCAATTAAAAAAGCAAACATAAATGTTAACATTATTCTAATATCTTGATGAAGCACTGAAGAATTTATACCAGATATGATCATTCTTAGTGTATTTATTGAATAAGTCATTGGGAAAACATGTCCTACAACTTTATAGAATGTCGGTGCAGTTTCTATAGGGAATGTTCCACCTGAAGATGAGAGTTGAAGTAAAAATACAACAAACATAATTGGTGTACCTATAATTCCTATTGCATAAGATACTCCATACATTACACTAAAGAATACTACTGATATAAACATATTGCTTAAATAAAAGTTAGGTATACTTGTTACATCAATTTTTAATCCTTTTACTAATGCAAAACTTAAAATTAAAGCTTGAACTATTGTCATTAATGATCCTGCTGAAAACTTTCCAATAAAACTCTTTAAAAACTTATTTTCTACAATATCCAAACGTTTTATAATAGACATTATTAGATTTACAAACATAGCTCCAAGCCATAATGATAATGAAACAAAATATGGCGCCAAACCTTCTCCATAGTACTTAACTCCGTTTATAGAATTATCCTTTAAAGCTACTGGTTCAGAAACGAATTTAGACATGTCATCAGAAGTAAATTTAAGATTACTATTCATTTCATTATATCCATCATTTAATCCATTACTAAGTTTTTCAGCTCCATCATTAGCATCCTTTAATCCATTTGCTAAATCTACAGAACCACTATTTAACTTATTTAGTCCTTCTGCTAAACCTATACTTCCAGCACTTGCAGTTTTTAAGCCATCTTTTAATGAATTAGTGCCACTATTAAGCTGACCCAATCCATTTGAAAGCTCACCAGTTTTTTCTGTAGCTGTCTTTAATCCTCCAAGAATTGCTTCATTTCCACTTTGTATTCCTTGAGCTCCTGCTAAAAGCCTATCTATACCTGCAACGGCTGATTTTTGTGACTCTCCCAATCCAGTAACTACTTGATCAACTCCATCTGAAACTCCCTTGGTACCTAGTTGTAATAATTCCATATTTTTATCTAAATCATCAGCTACGTTTGCTGAGGCTTTTAACTGATCACCAATATTTGAGCCAATATTAGAAGCATTTACATTATCTATAATTCCTATAGCATTAATTAATGAATCTTTATCAGCCTGACTCATATTCGAATTGTTTATGCTATCTATTTCAGCCTTTAATAGTACATCAGCTTGATTAATACCATTTGATGCTAATTTAACTCCATCACCTGCAGATGTAAGTTTAGTTTTCAACGTAGTATTTAACTCATCAGTACCTTGCTTAATCAAAGATGCATTTTTACTAACCTCAGATGCACCTTTTTGTAGTTCGCTTATCTTATTATTAGGTTGTGATATTCCAAGCTTTAGAGTATTCAACCCATTGATTAATTCTCCAGAACCTATATATAATTTTTCTTCACCGTATGAAAGTGTATTTAATCCATCTTTAAGATTTTTAGATCCATTTGCAGCTGAACCTAATCCACTTGAAATAGAATCACTACCATTTAGCAATTGTCCAATTCCATTATTGAGACTTTTAGAGCCGTCATATGCTTGTCCAACGCCTTTTGATAATTCATTTCCACCATCGAGTAACTTTTGTGTTCCGTCTTGAAGCGTTCCAGCTCCATCTCCAGCATCCCTTATTGAAACTTTAACATTATATAAGTTGTCCACTAATGCTTTTGAGATTTCCTTTTGTATATTTGAACTTACTTCTGATTTAAGACTCTCAGCTACCCTTTGAGAAATTTGAGAAAATATAAAATTTCTTCCTGTATTACCTTCATATATAACTTCTGGTGTATTAAATTTTCCATCCTGAGCATCAGCTATCTTCTTAGAGAAGTCTTCTGGAATTACTATCATTGCATAATAGTCCTTCCCTTCTACCCCTTTTTTAGCTTCATTATAGCTTACAAACTTCCAAGACACTTTATCATTATCCTTAAGATTTTCTTCTAATTCCTTACCTACTTCATAATTTTTGTTATCTTTAGTAACTGATTTATCTTGATTTACAAAAGCAACTGGCACATTTTTAAGACTACCATATGGATCCCAGAAAGCACCTAGATATATTGAAGAATATATCATAGGTATAATCATAACCGCAGTAATTGTTATAGCCAAAATAATTTTCATTGACTTTTTGCTGTCACTTGAATTTTTTAAACTCATTTAAGTTCCTCCTTTATTTATCTTACGTAATTAACTAAGAATATTATTAAATTTACTACTAGATTTTTGTTTCTTACTACAGAACTATACACCTTCAAAATCACTTAAACTTAAGTTATTTCCCAGAATCTCTAGTTGCCTTCAATTGAGTTAATAAGTAGTTTTATTTTTTCTATTGGTTCCTTTAATGTAAGAAAATAAATATTTTCCGCCCCTACTTTTCTGCTGCCTACAAATCCTGCCTGCTTTAAAACTTTTAAATGATGAGAAATGGCTGGCCTTGATAAAGGCATTCTTTCAGTGATCATATTAACATTAAGTCCTTCAAGTTCTTGTCCTAACAGGATTATAATATTTTGTCTTATCTCATCTGCTAAAACGCTAAAGAAAGGAATACATTCCTTAAATTGCTTTAAAATATCTTCTATGTCTCTCTCTCTTTCCATATTTCACCTCAACAATGTTTATTGGTTTAATCTATTAAACATATTATTATTTTTATTTTGCCATGTCAACGGATAAAAATAGCAAAATGTAACTATCCTCTATTATTTACATTTTTGAAAAATTTATATTATTTTTATTAATCCTTTATTTATGAACCTGTAAACTTTTTCTCTGAAAATGGATTGTTGATTATTTTTGTATTTGTTAAAGTTATATGAACAAGCTTTTTAAAAAGCAATTCTTCACTCTAAAAATGCCATGTGATTTAAGTTTTATCACATGGCATTTTATTAAAATATTATTTTCCTATAAAAGTTCCCATTCCATTATCTCCAGTATATGCTGGTGCTCCTGGGACAGTTACATAACAGACTACAACTTTATATTCTTCACCTTTAGGTATACTTTGACTAAATGTTATTACAAATGTTTTTTGTGAACCAGCTACAGGACTTATTTTAGCCAAATTATCTTTTAGAGAATTGTTTTGATTAACCTTATCATTCTTACCAAGTGTTGCTACACCTTTTGGAGTAACATTTTTAACATCTTGTACCCAGTAGTTTGTTATTTTATTTCCAAGCTTTGTATCTACGTCTTTATCATAAGTTACTTGCACTTGATTTGGTGCTGTCTGTTCAACTTTTACTACCATTGGAACAGGGAATTTTTTGTCCATTTCTTTTGCAATTGAAACATGACTATAATTCTCCATAATAGTTCTTGCACTAACCTTATTTCCATAAAATAGTTGGCCTGTTATTACTGTACATAGTATTAAAGCCCAGTTTAAATACCTCTTCATAAATACCTCCTAAAACAAATTAATAAATTTACGTACAAAAATATCTTCTCCATAATATTTAAAAATATAAATTTTATTCTTTACATATTATCCATAAAAAGAGAGCTTTCGCTCTCAATCCATTACTTGCTTTTGCCCTTTATTCCATTTCCTTGACGTTCACTACTATCAGTTCTTTTAGTTCCAACATTAACTTTTTGCTTATTTTGTTCTTTATTATTACCTTTATTCATAAATAATCACCTCACTAAATATTATATTTTCCTTTTAAAGTGTTAATATTCGTTTTTCTACACCAAAGTAACATATAAAACTAAAAGTATAATATGAAAAACGGTGTTCATAATAAGATTGAAAGGTGGCTTTATAATGAAGAAATTAATCATTTTATTTTTTACTTGCTTATGCATTTCATTTAATATTTCAACCTTGGCTCCAAATGCTGCTCCAAACTCCTTAAAGGAAGGAATATATAAATTATCTGATTTACCGCCCTCAAATAATAGAGTTTACACTTGTCAAAATATTTCTAAAAAAGAAAGCGTCTTAGTTGTACTATTTGATGATCATCAAATAGCTATACAAGGAATTAGACTTGATCCAGCATCAACTAAATACAATTTACTTCCGATGAAAGATGATTACCGACTTGTGGTCTTAGGAAAAGGAGAAGTATATATATCTTAAATGATTTTATAAATTTAAGGAGAAATAATTTTTTTCCACATCTTAAGTACTAAAAAATGCCACAATCTTCTTTATGAAAGTTGTGGCATATAGTTTGCTATTTATTTTTGTTTAGATTGAGCATTTAAATTTTTTATCTCTTGTATATCACTTGCACTTGAAATCCCTGAACTAGCTGGGCTATTAGGAATTCCTGATTTAATTGAGCTATATGTATTATCCTTCTGCCTTGATTGTGCGTTAAGGTTTTTTATTTCTTGTATATCACTTGCATTTGATGTAGCTGAACTAAAAGTTGATGCCGCACTTCCCCCCTGTTTTGCTTGGGCGTTTAACTTTTTAGTTTCTTCAATTGTTTTTTGATTACTCATAATAAAATTCTCCTTCTCATATTGCATATTTTTAGCCATTGGTATTAAATTTGACTCACAAGATATATTATTTCTCGTTGTAAGTTACATATTACAAGAATGTTATTACTTTTATACCTAAGTTTCATATGTAAAGAAGATTAAGGAACTTCTTAGCTCTTTAGTGTAGCAAGCTATAAATTCTCTATTTTCAGAAGTTTCCCTTTTTCAAACAGTTGAATATCTACTCCAACTGTTTTTCTATATAGTAATTCTCCACTCTCTTATTTAAAATCTTAAATACAGAAAATCCAATCAAAGCACCTAATGTATTTAAAATCACATCATCAATATCCACAGATCTAAAGTTTCCTAAATAATATGATATGTATTGAAGGAATTCAATTATTAACGATACTGAAAAGCAAAGAAGTATAACACTTCTATAACTTCTAAATTTTTTAGTGATTATTGGAACTAGAACTGATAAAGGAGCTAGTAGTATTAAATTACCTAAAATATTTATTATCCAAAACTCAATCATATAATGTCTTAAGTCCATTCTTGCATTAATCATATCTTTCACTGTATTAAACACTGGAACTATATTAGGTTCAGGCCTGTCCAACATAGCTCTACCGGAAGTATTGATAAATAATGGAAGTAATGTAACTGAAATTAATACTATTAAATAAATAAAAAGTAGTACTATGCTTACTTCTTTATAATCTATAAATTTCTTATTTTGCGATTTTACTTTGAAATATCTAAAAATTTCTATGATAATCACTAATGGAATACCTACTATAAATGCTACTATTCTGTTAATAAACATGTTTTTTCTTTAGAGAAAGTACCAAACTTCCTCTAAAATTCACCTCTTTTCTTCATAACCTATTTTTAGAACTTCACTGCTTCATAATTTGGTTATACTCCTTGATAATGCATGTCGTTGTAAAAGAATATAATTAACTTACTTAAATTTAAAAGTGACCATTCTAGATATAAGTATTCCTAATAATATAATGCATATTGTTCCAACCAAGGCTAATATATTAAGAATTTTGTTTGTTTTCTCTTTCAATATTTTAGAAAACACTATGTAAATTCCTATGCCTATAGCACCTCCAAGTGTATTGCTGATTAAATCTGTTATGTCAGTTCCTCCAATTGCAAATATGAATTGTAATAGTTCAAATAATAAACTGACACCTGCTATTGTTATGATTTTTTTACAAAAGGACCAATTAAGCATTATCATACTTAAATATAATCCAAAGGGTATAAACACTATGATATTTAGAATTATCTCGGTATAATCCAGTTGATTATTTCTAATAACAGAACCAGCAAAAGGGATTAAATTCACTCCTCTAAAATGTGGTAAAGTATTAAAAGATAATTGCAACTTAAATAAAATAATCCAAATTAAAACTAAAAAATATACTATGAATAATCCAAATGTTAGTTTTGCTTGATTGTTTTTGTTTCTTTCCATGTCTGTCCCTCCGCAAGAAAAATATATTTTATAATCTGCAGTTTAACCCCTCCAAATTAACGACTAATTTTTATAATACTATTAATAAAACTTCATTGGTTTTGATTATAAATTATGTTTGGAGCCTGTACAATACTTGCTGCCTATTCTTAATGTTTCGTAAGGTTTTCTTCATTTATATTTAATTAACATAACTTGATTTGAATTTTTTTAAGTTAATTGGCAATACTGTAATGTGTAATAATTTTCTAATTGGAGGTATATCTTATGGAAACTACAATAATGGCTATAACTATTGATCCTAGAACTGCACATGCTCCTCAAGTTCAAACTGTATTAACAAAACATGGTTGTATAATTACAACAAGACTTGGTTTACACGAAACCAATGAAAAATCATGTTCTGAGAGAGGTTTGATTCTTTTACATATCAATTCAGAATCAAATGAAGTTGAGCAACTTGAAAATGAGTTAACAGAAATTGAAGGAGTTAATGTTAAATCTATGACATTATAAAAAACTAGAATACTTCTATACAACATAAATTAAAGGAGCTTAGTAAAATCAAGCTCCTTTAACATTTAATTATTTTATAATCAATTTTCTTATTCATTATATTATATAAAGTGTCTACAAAAACCTTACTTCCTTCTAATGTATTATAATACACGGCTATTTGTTTTGGATCAAAGCCTTCGATTACTTCATCTTTTATTTCAACCTTTGGTAATATATAACGAACTCTAGTTATATTACCATACTTATCTATTCCAATTATTAATTTATCTCCAGCTTTTAGTGTAAACATTGAATTGGGGTAAAGTATATTTTGTACTATTCCTAGACCATCTTCAACCTTAAATGGAAGTGCATATACACTCCAAACATTAGCTATTTTGATATGCTCACATACCAAGATAATATTACCTACCCAAGTAATTACTGCTCCCGCAGCAGTTATATATTTATGAATATTTTTTAAGTTTCCAGTTCCTATTGGCGCTCCGTTAGCTCCGATAATGCTTGTTACTTGTATAGTCCCTACTCCATCACAAGGCAAGGTGTAATCTGGTCTATTTCCATCATCTACTGAACAAGTGTATCTCTTTAGGCAAACACATCTTTTTAAGCAATGTCTCATATTATTTTCATCTCCTTAATTTAATAATATGAAACCTAAAATATATTTGTTCGATACATTAATTTAACTATTAAGTTCTATCTATCCTAATGGAAGCCTTACTTGAATGTCTAGTTTATCATCCACTAATGTCGCTTCTACACTTCCGCCTATCTGGCCTACTAAAATCTTTACGATGGATAAGCCTAATCCCGTGCTATTATTCCTTGCTTTATCTCCAGTATAGAACCGTTCAAATATTCTACTAACCTCTATCTTCTTATAATCTTCAACTGGGTTTCTAAATGATATTACCGCATATTTCTTTTTTAACACTCTAACTTCTATATCTCCACTCGAATGCTGAATGCAATTTCTTATTAGATTTTGAATGATTCTCTTAACCATTTCTTTATCTACATATACATAAATAGGCGGTGTTTCTTCAAATTTTAGCTTCAAATTCCTTTCCTCTAATGAAGGAATAGATGAAACTAAGCATTCTGTCACCATTTTTGTTATGTTTATGGATTCTAATTTAAGTTCTGGATCTGTATTTATTAGGTATGAATACTCGAAAAAATACTCAATTAATTTTCCTAATTCTTGCGTATGTTTTTGAGCAATTTCAAGCTTATTTCGCTGATTATCATTTAATTCACTTTTTTCCATAAGCTGCTGATATCCCTTTATAGCAGTTAATGGTGTACGTAAATCATGTGAAATATTCGCGATTAACTCCTTAACCCGCTTCTCCTCATTAACACTTTTAAGACGGAGGGTTTCCTCCGCCTTAAGGCATCTATTTATATTGGCCCCCAAAGTATTTAGTTTTCTACTTTGAAGTGCTAAATTTATTGGTTGACGCGTTTTGTCTTGTAGCCTTTTATCTAGTTGCTTATTTATATTTTTAAGTTGCAGCTCCATAAAGACTATATATATTGCGAGCAAAATTATTATAATTATTAAAATGCAAACTGCAACCATCATAAACTTTTACCAACCTTTCATTACTTAATTTCTGCTTTTCTAAAAACACTATATGAAACAAGCATCATAATGGCTATAAATGCTAAACTAACAATAAGTGCTTTCAATATATCTCCTACTCCAGAATCCAAAGTTAAAAAAGTATAGTTTCCTCCATATGGTGTCCAAGAGAAAATATCACTTAGCACTTGAAATTTATCTTTTAGACCTACTAATTGAGCAAAAAGAATAGTAATTCCATAATAAATAGCAATAACAAATACTGGTCTTCTGATAGTAAGCGAAATTGGTATACATATACTTAATTGAGCACCATATACAACTATCAATGTTAAGATTATTGCAATAAGCTTCCCTACATAACTTAATGTCAAGGTTATTCCAGAATTCCTAGTAATCAAGTTTAAAAAACCTACTCCTACTGAACCCATACTAAATTCCAAACCTGAGTTTAAAGAAATTACTGCTACTAATGCATATGGGATTAATAGAATTCCTATAGAAATTAAAAATACAATTGATTTTCCTGCAATAACTGTACCCCTACTATATCCGCTGGAAATTGCTGTATGAATAACTTTATTATCAAAATCACCACATATGAATATCCCTGCAATAACAGCACCAATAATACTCATCATATTTATATCTGAGAACATAAATCCTATTCCAGTCATGCTTTTATCAATCGTACCTTTAGGAATAAAATAGGCCATCAGTACCATTACAATTGAGCTAAATGTTGTAATCCCAACAAGAGCTTTAACAGCAATTGACTTTCTTAACTTAAATATGTCTGCTTGGATTAAATTAAGCATTTTGCCCACCTCCTATAACTGAAATAAAGAAGTTCTCAAGAGTGTCTCCTTCAACTGAAAAATTTGTAACTATTATCTCATTATCATAAATAGCTTTGGCTACAGTTTTTTTATCATCAAGATAATCATATAGCTTTACACTTTTATCAGGCATGACTTTATAGTTTGTTGTATTTAACTTCATCTCTAAGACTCTTGCTAGTTTTTCTGGTTCATCACATTTAATAAGAATATGATGCTTGGACTTTTCCTCCAGTTCAGAATGTGTTAAAGTCTGCTTAATTTCCCCTTTATGAATAATAATATAATCTGTTGCAGTCTGATATAACTCCGGCAAATTATGACTTGATATTAGTATTGTCATTTGCTTATCTTCACATAATTTTTTTAATAGATTTCTTATATCCACAACTCCCATTGGATCCAACCCATTAATTGGCTCATCTAATATGAGAAATTCAGGATTTCCTATTAGAGCAATAGCAATCCCTAAGCGTTGCTTCATTCCTAATGAAAAGTTTTTAGCTTTCTTTTTCCCAGTTTCACTTAAGCCCACTAACTCTAAGAGTTCATCTTCTATCTCCTTATTTGGAATCCCTTTCATTACTCTATAAAGTCTTAGGTTTTCTTTTGCAGTCATGTTAAGTGTAATGCTAGGATATTCAATCATGCATCCAAGTCTTTTTCTTTCCTTTTGCAAAGCCTTCTCTCCTGCATTTCTGAATAGTTCAATACTTCCACTTGTAGGGAAAGAATGTCCTGCTATAATACGCATAAGTGTGGTTTTTCCTGCACCATTTTGTCCTATAAGTCCATATATTTTACCCTCTTCTAATGTAAGAGACACATCGCTTAAAGATTTTATTCCATTATAGCTTTTAGTCAGGTTATTTGCTTTAAAAACATATTCTTTCATTTTCATCACCTGTCCTTTCTATAATCAGTTTAGTGTCTAAAGGTTTAGAAAAGGTTAAGCTATCCGAAAAGTTGTAAAGAAAAAGATAATTTATTCTTTATATAATCTGTAACCTAGTCCCCACACAGTTTCTATATATTCTTCTTCTGGATTTGCTTTTTTAAGTTTAGTACGTAAATTGCTCATATGGGTTTTTACAGCATTATCATCTCCAAGATATTCTTCTTTCCATATGGATTCATATATATTACCTTTTGAAAATACCTTTCCTTGATTTTGCATTAATAGTTCAATTATTAAATACTCTTTCGCTGTTAAATCTAACTCACTATCATTAACTATAATGCTTTTTGTAGCTGTGTCTAGCACCATATCCTTATACTTAAATATTTTATCTACTTTCTTTTGTCTATTTAATCGTCTTAAATTTGTTGCTACACGTGCAGCAACTTCACCTAAGTCAAAGGGTTTTGTAATATAGTCATCTGCTCCCAGTTTTAATAAGTCAATTTTAATTCCAACCATATCTTTAGCCGATATAATAATCACAGGTATATCTGAGAAATCTCTAATTTCTCTTAAAATCTCATCCCCACTTTTATAAGGAAGCATGATATCTAATAAAATTAAATCATACTCGTGAGTTTTAGCTTCCTTAATTCCCTCAATACCATTAAAAGATGATTCTATTAAATACCCCTCAGAACTTAATGCTTCTGCTAACATCATATTTACATCTTTATTGTCTTCAATAATAAGTATTTTTTTCATTTTATTCACCCAATTATTTTATATTTATAAACTTATTAATTACCAAAATATCACTAATTATATCATAGGCATAAAATTCTATAAATAGAAACTGTTAATGTAAATGGAAAACTCAATTGGGTGTGTTTTCCCATAGCTTCAAATTTTTATTTGTTTAAACCTTGACTGTTAATTAAGCTTAATTGAAGTAGAGATATTCTCTTCTTTTCCTGAAGAATTGATAATATTAAATGTTATATTCATGTTTTTAGCTGACTTAAGTTCATTTCGAAATCCTGTTTTATCTAAATCTAAATAATAGTTGAATTCGTAGTTTTTTCCTTTAACTAAGCTGGTTATTTTATCTTCCTTTTCAGAAGGATCAAGTACTTCATATAATTCATCTGCTGATAAACTTAAAACATTATTTGCAACCTTAAATACTGTCTTATCAGCACTTATAGTATTATTGGTCCAATTCCAATTAAATTTCTTATTAGAACTTTCAGAACTAAACATAACTTTATTTATTTTAATGGCTTCATTCACGTCAAATACTAACTTAATATGGCCTTCTTTTTTTCCATCTTCAAGGCAGTATATTTCTCCACCTACTCTTCCCCAAAAGTCTTCATCTAGACCTAGCCAACTAGCTTCCTTAAATTCCACACTTTTTACTTTTTTAGTTTCATTTGTATCTTTCGTATCTTTTTTATTATTTGCCTCTTTTTCTTCTGCAACCTTATTACTTGCTTTAACCGCAGCATCATCTTGTGATTCTGCTGTCTTTTTATTGTCTTGATTATCAATTGCTTTGTTATTACTACAACCAGTTGTTATAAATAATAATAAACCAAGTATGATTAATAAGAATACCTTTACTTTAACTTTTTTCATTAATTAAGCCTCCAATTTTTTAAGTATTATACATTATAAATATATCCATAATTTAAAATATGAACACATTATTACCCATTTCTCAAATATGTTTCAAAAGTATATAAAAAAACAATAGGGCTAATTGAGCCCTATTGTTTTGCTTTACTCATAAAATTACTACTATTTGAGTTTGCTTTATTTTCTTCTGTATTTAAAACATCAATATCATTAGTAAAACCTCTATAATTAATAGCTTTATTTGTTTTATTGTTTTTGTTATTTTTATTCCTATTCATAATAAACTCCCTTCACGATAAACTAATTTTTTTAATAAATTATCCTTCATAGTTTTTGCATATTTAATTGCTATATGTGTGGAAGTTTTTTCACCTTAGAACTTATTACTAAATAAAACAAAGCCAGAGATTATATAAATCTCTGACCACAAGATAAGTGTACTTTTGGAGACTTTAACTTCATTTTCGGAGTAATCCTAAAATATTATTGTTATTAAAATCTGTTCCCATAAGAATCACCTCTCTCAGATAATATTATGTGCAATATAAAGTTAACTATACATAAAGTTTAAGTTTAGTAAATCTCTTATTTTACTCCTATTTTTTCTCTTAATTCTGTTATTTCCGTAGAACTTGCAAGCATGTTTATATCTTTCCTGTCAACCTCAACTTCTCCACTTGAATTAATTGAAGCTATATGTGTTTCTCCATTAGTGTAAATATCTCTATTATCCTTTTTATCTAATTCATCAACAACAATTGCATAATATAGATTATTATTACCGTCTATAAATATTGCCAAATCAGATGCAAATTCATACCTTCTATTTTGCCTACTTTTCTTATAATAATCATCAAATAATAAATAAACTTCAAATTTATCTAACTTTTGTAGTTCCTCTTTTAATTTTTTGTTTTTATCTTCTTCTTTTTGTTTTTCTATTTTTTCATTTTCAAGCTGTTCAGCTCTACTAACCTCACTTTTAATATTTCCTTCTAATTCACTAATTTGTGTTTCTACTTCTTTAAACTTTTTTTCTTCTATTAATGCTTCACATGCACTAATCTTAATTTCAATTTCATGCTTTTGAATAGCTGTTAATTTTGATATATCAATATCCTCTATTTCTTTTAAATTTTTATTTAATATATTTATGTTTTCTTTAATTGCTTTGTTTTTATTATATATAAATATAATTGCAATAAATAATACAACTAGAACTATACCACAAATAACCCATAATACTTTACTATTTCTATTTAGTTTTATCATATTACCTCCTTTTGAATGATTTTATTATTACTCATTAAGATTATATTTATATATATGAACTAATATTTATAAGTTCCATAAAAACAAAAAAATACTCAAAGGATAAATCTAATTATCCTTTGAGTATTTATAATTATTTTATTAGCTTTCCATAAACATCTTCATATCATCTTCAACATTAGTGATTCCACCAATACCAAAGTTATCTACTAATACCTTAGCAACATTTGGTGAAAGGAATGCTGGAAGTGTTGGTCCTAAATGAATATTCTTAACACCTAAGTATAATAATGATAATAATACAATTACAGCTTTTTGTTCATACCAAGCTATGTTGTATGATATAGGTAATTCATTAACACTCTTTAATCCAAATACTTCTTGAAGTTTTAAAGCTATTACAACTAATGAATATGAATCATTACATTGTCCAGCATCTAATACTCTTGGAATTCCGCCAATATCACCTAGGTTTAATTTGTTATATTTATATTTAGCACAACCTGCTGTTAAAATAACGGTATCTTTTGGTAACTTTTCTGCAAATTCTGTGTAGTAATTTCTTGATTTAGCTCTTCCATCACAACCAGCCATTACAAAGAATCTCTTAATTGCACCAGTTTTAACTGCATCTACAACCTTGTCTGCAAGTGCTAAAACTTGGTTATGAGCAAATCCACCAACGATTTGTCCTTTTTCAATTTCAGTTGGAGCCTTACATTTCTTAGCCATTTCAATAACTTTTGAGAAATCTTTTGTTCCATCTGCTTTAGCTTCTATGTGAGCACATCCTGGCATTCCAGTAGCTCCAGTTGTAAATAATCTATCTTTATATGAATCCTTAGGTATAACTATGCAATTAGTAGTCATAAGAATTGCTCCGTTAAACTTTTCGAATTCTTCTTTTTGTTTCCACCATGCGTTACCATAGTTTCCTGCAAAGTGGCTATATTTCTTAAACTTTGGATAGTATTGTCCAGCAAGCATTTCTCCGTGAGTATATACGTCTACTCCAGTTCCTTCTGTTTGCTCAAGTAACATTTCTAAATCTCTTAAATCATGTCCTGAAATTAATATACCAGGGTTTTTTCTAACTCCGATATCTACAGTTGTTATTTCAGGGTGTCCATAAGTTTCAGTGTTTGCTTTATCAAGTAATGCCATACCATCTACACCGAATTTTCCTGCTTCTAATGCAAGTGCAACTAAATTGTCAACAGTTAAACTATCATCTATTGTAGATGCTAATGCTTTTGACATAAATGCATGAACTTCTTCATTATTATATTTTAAGTTCATAGCGTGCTTCATGTAAGCAGATAATCCCTTAAGTCCATAAGTTATAAGTTCTCTTAAACTTCTTATATCTTCATTCTCTGTTGCAAGTACTCCAACTTTTTCAGCTTTAGCATCAAATGCTATAGTATTATCAGCTGTCCAAGCTACTGCATCTGGCATGATAACTTCTTTTGTTTGCATTCCAAATAACTTTTTAAAGAAACCTCCAGTTATTCTTACTTCTCCAACTTGTCCGCCAGCTTTAATAACTTTAGCTTTTAAAGCTTCTCTAATTTGTAAAGTTTCTTTTACTCTATCTAAAATAGAATCTCTATCAAAATTTGCATTTGTAATTGTAGTGAATAAATTCTCTACTATATATTTATCAACTTTAGCATCTGTAACTCCAACTTTTCTACCTTCATTACTTACTATAGCTAGTCCCTTAGTTACATATATTAATAAATCTTGAGCTTTTGCTACATGCTCGTCTTTACCACATACTCCTACTTTAGTACAACCTTTGCACCCAGCAGTTTCTTGACATTGATAACAAAACATTGACATATTATGTCCTCCTATTTCTCTATTAGCTATTTCTATATTCAACGTTTTAAATCATACTATATTACTTTGATTTAATCTGTAACTTAAGTTACTAATAAAAAATTATTGATTTAATTTATTTTTATTATTAAAAAAGTATTTTCATAATAATATTAAGGTGGTATAATATGGATGTGTTAAAAATATGCGGGTGTAGCTCAATGGCAGAGCCCTAGCTTCCCAAGCTAGTTACGTGGGTTCGATTCCCATCACCCGCTCCAAAACAATAAGTATTGGTTAAAAACATTATAAGTAATTTAAGGACTTTGGATTTAATTAATCCTAAGTCCTTTTTTATATTCACTTATCTTAATAAAATATATTTTCCTATACACTATCATTTATAAATTTATTTTCATATTATAAATCATGAAATTTATTACAGTGGAGGAATTTTATGAAAAAACTAAAGGTAGTTCTCGCAGCTGTTTTATCTCTTTTACTATTAGTTCCTTTCTCAGGCTGTGCTAAAAAATCTACTCCTGAAGGTACAAAGGAATTAAAAAAGGTAAGATTAAATGAAGTTGTTCGTTCAGTTTTTTATGCACCTATGTATGTTGCTATAAATAATGGTTATTTCAAAGATGAGGGCATAGAAATAGACCTTTCTACTGGACAAGGAGCCGACAAAACCATGCAACAGGTTTTAAGTAAAAATGCTGATATTGGCTTCTGTGGACCAGAACAAGTTGTTTACATTAATAATCAAGGTAGAGATGATTACCCTATTCTTTTTGCTTGCTTAACTCAAAAAGATGGTTCTTTCTTAGTAAGTAGATCTGATGAAAAAGATTTTAAATGGGAATCTTTAAAGGGTAAGACAATAATAGGCGGAAGACCTGGTGGTGTTCCAGAAATGTCTTTAGAGTATGTTCTTAGAAATCATGGATTAGAACCTGGTACAGATGTTAAGTTTGTTACAAATCTTGACTTCACTGCAACTGCTGCTGCATTTAAATCTGGTACTGGAGACTATGTTGCTCTATTTGAACCTACTGCTTCCGTACTAGAAAAAGATAATGGGGGATATATAGTAAGTTCAGTTGGAAAGGAAGCTGGTCCTATAGCATATACAGCCTTCTTCTCTACAAAATCTTACATGTATAAGAATCCAGATACAATTCAAGGCTTTACTAATGCAATTTATAAAGGACAACTATGGGTAGATTCTCATTCTGATGAGGAAGTTGCAAAGACTATAAGTTCCTTCTTCCCAGGTACTGATGAGTCAATATTAGTAAATGTAGTTAAAAATTATAGAAGTATTGAAGCATTCGCTCCCGATCCAACAGTAAAAGAAGAGAATTTAACAAAATTGATGGATGTTATACAATCCTATGATAAAAAACTTATACCTACCCGCCCAGCTTATGACAAAATAGTAAATACAGATTTTGCTGCAAAAGCAATTAAAGATATTAAAAAATAAATAACTTAAAGGTTTTGAGGATTGCTCCTGCAGTCCTCCTACATAATATAAGGTAGGTGAGCTTATGAGTTTATTAGAACTAAAAGATATAAATCTTAATTATCATTCAAAATCCGGAGAAATAAAAACACTAACTAATATAGATTTAAAGTTAAATCAAGGAGAATTTATTACAGTTCTAGGCCCATCTGGTTGTGGTAAATCTACTCTATTGAATATTATAAGTGGGCTTATTCCCCCATCCTCAGGTGACATTACTTTCAAAAATGAATCTCTAGAATTAAATAAAGATAAAATGGGTTATATGTTTCAAAAGGATCACTTATTTCCTTGGCTTAGCGTTTGGAATAATGTAATCTTACCACTAAAAATCAAACATGAACTTAAAAAGGAAAAACTCGAAAAAGCTGAAGAACTTTTAAAGGCATATGCTTTATGGGAATTTAAAGATAGATTACCAACTGATTTATCTGGTGGTATGAGACAAAGAGTTGCATTAATTAGAACCTTAACTTTAGATCCTGAACTACTACTCTTGGATGAACCTTTTTCTGCTTTAGATTATCTAACCAGGCTTAAGGTATGCGATGAAGTTTATGAAATTATAAAAAAAGAAGGTAAAACAGCTATAATGGTAACTCATGATATTAGTGAGGCTATTTCTTTATCTCAAAGAGTAATAATATTGTCTAGAAGACCTGCATATGTGAAAAAAGAACTTACTATAAACTTTTCTGAAGCTGCTGATACTCCTTTTAAAAGAAGAAAAGAAGAAAACTTCAGGAAATATTTTGATGAAATATGGGGGGATTTAGATGAGCAATAAAACAAATGAAATTTCAGAAAGCCAACGAAGTTATCTAAAGAAACTTAAAATTGAAAAATTCAAAGTTGGATTTGTTAGGATACTTATTCTTGTTGTTTTTATATTATTGTGGGAAATAGCCGCTGACAACAAATGGATAGATCCTTTTTTGACTTCTTCACCTTCTAGAATAATAAAATCAACAATTAATCTCTATAATGAAGGAATATTGCTAAAAAATATATGGGTGACCTGTTATGAAACCATACTAGGCTTTACTATAGGTACAGTGCTCGGAACATTTATAGCAATTATTTTATGGGCATCTCCTTTTACTGCTAAAGTTCTTGATCCATATTTAGTAGTATTAAATGCGTTACCTAAAGTAGCATTAGCTCCTATAATTATATTTTGGGCTGGTAATGGTATAAGATCAATCATTGTTATTGCTTTGTTAATTTCAATAATCGTAACAATTATAAGTGTAGCTTCTGGCTTTAATGAGGTAGATAAAGAGAAGATTCTTCTTTTAAAAACCTTTAATGCAAATAAACTTCAAATATTAAGACATTTAATTATTCCAGCCTCCGTCCCCACATTAATATCTGCACTAAAAATTAACGTTGGTCTATCATGGGTTGGTGTTATAATGGGAGAATTCTTAGTTGCAAGAGAAGGTTTAGGCTTCTTAATTGTATACGGAGGACAAGTTGCTCAGCTAGATATGGTTATGATGAGTATAATTTTATTATCAATAATTGCTTATGTCATGTACAAGTTAGTATGGCTCGTAGAGAGAAAAATATATGCAAGTTACGAATAAATGTTGGTAATTATTTATCCTCCATAGTATAATCAATATATATTGTATCGATTTCAATCCAATATATATAACTTTGATATGGGGGATAGACGAATGAAAAAAAATACTTTATTAAGTGCTTTTTCAAAATTAGATGGAATTTTATTAGTAGTTGTACTTATAGGATCTTTCTTAAATCCGATATTAGGTACGGTTTTGGGATGGGGACTCGTAGTATTTCTAATAATTGAGCATAGAGATGGAGTTGCAGCCTTTTTAGGAAACTATTATTATCACAATAAAAAGTATGCAAAAGCTATTAATTGGTATAAAACTGCATCAAAAATAAAAGGAACTAATATAAAAAATGTAAAGAATTATGTGTTTTTGGAAATAAACTTTGGTTCTATTGATGAAGCTGAAACTAATCTTAAAGCGTTAATTGAAAAGAATCAATATAAAGATACTAATCTTATAGAAATAAAACTAACTGAAGCAATGATCTATTGGAAAAAAGATGATTTAAACCGTGCCATAGAAGTTTTAAGACCTTTAATGAACGATTTAAATAGCTCTTCAATTCATGGAACATTAGGGTATTTGTTAAACTATAGTGATGATTTAGATGAAGCTTTAAGTTTTAACTTAAATGCAAACACTTTATATCCTGAAGATATTTTTATAAAATCTAACTTAGCACAAAGCTATTATTTCAAAAAAGATTTTAATGAAGCATCTAAACTTTTAGATAATCTACTTGAATCACATCCAAGATTCCCAGAACCTTATTATTTTAAAGCTATGATTTTAAAGTCAGAGGGTTTAACAAAAGAAGCTTTCGAAATGTTTGATAAAGCATATAAAATACCTGCTGCAACCATGAGCTACGTAACAAAGGAAAGAATAAAAGAAGATTCTAAGGATGTAAATCCTAAATATAATAATGAAGAAGAACAAGAATAAAAAAATGCGACAATTTGTCGCATTTTTTATTTTATAAATAATCAGAATTCTTTTTAATATATATTCTTAACGCTTTGATTACTAGATATAAAACATAAATTCCTACACCTAAAAATGCTAGATATAATATTGAGAAAAATTGAACCATAAGCATATAATCTCTCCTCCTCTCAAAGTGCAATTTTTATAGTCTTCAATAGCTTCTATATTTCATCCACTCTATTCATTCTTTTATCTTCTAACTGTGGCTTATTTAGCAAATACCAACTATAAGTTTTACTTAAGCCCTCTTTTAAAGAAATCATTGGTACATGCAGTCCATCATCCTTTAACTTTTCAATGTCTAACAAATAAGTTACATCTCTAAAAGGAAAGTAAGTCCTGACATCTTCTTTTACTTTATTTATATCTATTTTAATAATATTGGGCTTTTGATTTAAAACTTGTCCGCAAGTATTAATTAAATCTTCAAATGTTACTATATCGGGGTTTGTAATATTATATATCTTGTTTTTCTTCTCCATAACCATTGCACTTTCAAAGGCTTTTACTAAATCATCAATATGTATAAATTGAGTTTTAGTATTATTTCCATAAGGCATTGGAATAGGCTTCTTATTCTTTATTCTATCAAAAAAATACCCCTCTCTATATAAGTTATTTCCTTCACCATAAATATATGTTGGTCTAAATATAACATATGGGATTTTACTATTTATAATATAGTCCTCTGCCTCTTTTTTATCAGTTCCGTATTTACCCCAATTAGGATTCTCGCCTTTTTTATATTCTTCATTAATTAGCTCATCACTTGGCTTATAGACAGCTCCTGATGAACAAAAAATATAACCACTTAAATTAGTTTTATCTATAGAAGTTAATAAAATTTCAACATCCTCTTTTGTGTATGCAGAGATATCAAAGATATATTCATAGCTTTTTCCTTTTAAAGTTTCTACTACTTCACTTTTTGATCCTCTATTGCATATTAAGTGATTTCTAAATCCTTTATAGTCTAATGGATTTATCCCTCTTGTAAGAATATCAATATTATACCCTTGTTTTATAAAATGTTTTGCAAGTGAAGAACTTACAAAAGTAGTTCCCCCCATTAAAAGAATGTTTTCCATATTATCACTCCCTAAAGTAAACTTACACTTGTAAAGTATTCCTATTCTACATATAGTGTAGCATATTTATAGTCATTGTGCTATACTATATGAATTAAACGTAAATTTACCCTTGCACCTCATTTAAATACTCATCTATTAACTTAATATCCCTAAAATCTTTTTCACGTCCTAGTTTAAACTTTTGTTTTCTTATACTTTGAACTGTAGCAACTGAAAGTTCATTAACTGTTTCCACTTCATCTACATACCAATTTTCTATTACTTCTATTGACTCATTTATTTCTATAACTCTTCTTCCATCTGCTAAAGTCTTATATTTATATCCTTTGTTAATTAAGCTGTCAAATAACTTAGAAGTGCATCCTAAATCAATATCATTAGTTTTTTCTTTTATTCCATGAAGCACTAAGCCTGCCCCTGAAGATATCCAATACTCCCCTAGTGGCAAGTTTAATTCTTTCATAATTCTTATTATATCTTCTTTTATAAGCATCTTTATTACCTCCTTAATCCATATTGTAAATTATACCATTTATTCTTATATATTAGTTACTAATATATTAGTTACTAATATATTTTCTTATTAGGAATTGTTTGTCCTTAATATTCTTAATTATTAAGTAATGTAATTGTTTTACTTAAACATATTTGCTATATACGCTGTTTTACTTATATCTTCCATGGTGATAGAGTTATAAATGTGTAGTCCATATATTCTAATTACTTCATAATAATATAGTTTAATGGATTATATATTAGGAGGTTACAAATGAAACTTTTAAGAGAATTACTTATAATTACATTAATATATTTTTTAGGCGAGGTCCTGTCTAGGCTTCTTCATATACCTATTCCAGGAAACATATTAGGAATGCTTATTTTGCTGGCTTGCTTATGCACGAATCTTATTAAACTTCATCAGATTGAAAAAGTAGCAAATTTCTTTTTAAATCATTTAAGCTTTTTCTTTATACCTGCTGGTGTTGGTTTAATTACTTCCATAAGTGTTATAAAAGATTCGTGGTACAAGCTTCTAGTAGTATGTATTTTAACTACAATCATAGTTATGGTTACAACAGGACATATAGTTCAATTTTTAGTAAAATTTTTATCTAAGGGAAGTGAGCAAAGTGAGTAGTCTTTTAGATTCACCTATCTTTGGAATATTGTTATCATTATTTGCTTTTGAGGTAGGCATGATTCTTTATAATAGAACTAAGTTTCCCCTTTTTAATCCATTACTTATCGCTATAGTTTTAATAATTGGATTTTTAGGAGTTTTTAAAATTAATTATGAAGAATTTAATATTGGTGGACAATTTATAAATATGTTTTTAGGACCAGCAACTGTAGTGTTAGCCGTTCCACTATATAAGCAATTGCAGTTACTAAAGAAACATGCTTTACCTATCATCCTAGGTATTTCAGTGGGAAGTTCCGTAGGAATTTTAAGTATAATAGGTCTTAGTTATATTTTAGGCTTAAATGGACTCTTAACTAAATCATTACTAGCAAAATCAGTTTCTACTCCTATAGGAATGGAGATAACTAAATCCTTAAATGGCGTCATTCCTATAACAGTTATAGCAATAATAATTACTGGGATTTTAGGTGCCATTATTGGTCCTTGGGTGCTTAGAACCTCTAAAGTTCATAACAAAATAGCTGTAGGAATTTCCTTAGGAACTTCTGCTCATGCAGTCGGAACTTCAAAAGCTCTTGAGCTTGGAGAAACTGAAGGAGCTATGAGCTCTCTTTCAATAGGAATAGCAGGACTAATGACTGTAGCCTTAGCACCATTAATATATCATTTTGCAATATTTATACATTCACTTATAAAATAAAAACAGCTCTTCATGGATTCTATGAAGAGCTGTTTTTGATTATCTAGAAAATATTAATCCTGAAATTGGAAAACTAACAGAAACAAATGTTACAAAAACAATAAAGTTTTTGCAGTTATTGTATAATTGTTGTGAAATTGGATCATCTTCACTTATTTTTTTCATAAATAACCAGAACTTTTTTATTTTATATTTGCCAAATTCATTTTTCAAACAGTTGCTTTCTAAAGGATATTTTTTTTCTATATATTTTGTTATTCTATTACCTTCATATTGAGCAATGCACATTATAGCTATCCATAAAATTACTAGATATATAATACCCAAGTCAAATACAGGCTCCTCTACTTTAAAGTAAACAAATCTTAAATATAAAAATAGCAGTATCAATATAAACCATAGCAAATAATTAAAATGTACCCTATAGAATAGACAATTTAAAAAAGCCTATTCTATGGGGTACTTTTATGTATAATAGAATA
>NZ_JAKGTF010000024.1:0-37248 GCF_022324735.1 Clostridium sp. YIM B02551
AGGACGGTTAAGCTTTGAGATGCCGATGGTACTGCACGGGAGACTGTGTGGGAGAGTAGGGAATCGCCAATTTATATGGTTTACTAGCTCAGTCGGTAGAGCACATGACTTTTAATCATGGTGTCCGGGGTTCGATTCCCCGGTAAGCCACCAAAATATTAAATATAATTTAGATTTGGAAAGCAACGAGGTAATCCTATAGATATAGGTCCTCGTTTTTTGTATATTATTACATAATTATAGTATGAAATAAAAATATAATAATTGAATTTATATGAAAATATAATTAGAATAAATATATAAGTATGAATGGATAGAGGGTGTAGAAATGCAAAAGGCCTTGGAGCAAGATTGTAAAATTATAAAAGCCTTCAATAATAATATAGTTCTTGTGGAAGCAGAGGGTAGAGAAAAATTATTATTTGAAAAGGGGATCGGCTTTGGTAAAAGACCTGGAGATCAAATTAGAAAGGGAACAGAAATAGAAAAGATATTTGTAATAGAAGATAAGGACAATTTAAGAAATTTCAGAGAGTTAACTAATAATGTAGATAATGAATTTATTGGATTCTGCGAGGAATTGATATTCTATATATCAAAAGAGCTAGGAGAAGAATTGAGTGAAAACATTCACATAGCACTAACAGATCACTTATCTTTTGCTATTAAAAGGCTAAAGAACAATGAAGAAATACAAAATCCATTCGTTGCAGAAGTAGAGACACTATACAAAAAGGAATTTAGTTTAGCGCAAGATATTGCAGATAGGATACAAGAAAAAATGGGTGTTTATATTCCAGATGGAGAAGTAGGATTTATAGCACTTCATATACACTCTGCTAGAAAAAATGGTAAGCTTTCTAATACAATAAAATATAGTTTTATTAGTAATACAATAATTGAATATGTTGAGGATGCATTAGAGGTTGAAATAGATAGAAAGTCATTAGATTATGCTAGATTTTTAACTCATTTAAGATTTGCAATAGAGAGAATAACCACAAACAGTCCTATTGCAAACGACTTGATACAAGAAATTAAGAAAAAGTATCGAAAGTCATATAAGATAGCTCAGAATGTAGCCGTGATATTAGAAGATAATTTAGAAGATGTTAAGGTTGTGGAAGATGAGGTAGCTTACTTAGCTATGCATATTGAGAGATTTAGAGTTTCGCTAAAAAAGGTTAAAATATAAAGGGTGCTAATATAGCACCCTTTTTTATTATTACTTTTTATAAGTTATAACTGTATCTTTACCAGCATGAACATCTTCACCAATCACAGCATTTAAGTTTTTTAAGTTATCTGGGTTAGTAATTAAAACTGGAGTTATTAAAGATAGACCTTTTGATTTTATAAAATCTCTATCTATTTTTAAGATAGGTGTTCCAGCTTTTATTTTAGAACCTTGCTCAGCTAAAGCCTCAAAACCTTCACCTTCTAGGGATACAGTTTCTAATCCAACATGTATTAAAAGCTCTGTACCATCTGAAAGAGTCATAGCAAAAGCATGCTTTGTTTTAAAAAGTAATGTAAGTTCTCCATCAGCAGGAGCTACGATTAAATCTCCAGTAGTATCAATAGCTACTCCGTCACCAGCCATTTTTTGAGCGAATACCTCATCAGGTACTTGAGATAAGTCAATTGTTTTACCAGATACTGGAGCTATAATTTTAACTTCTTTGCTAAATAATCCAAACATAGTAATACCTAATTATAATAAATAATTAGGATAGTTCACTTCCTTCCTAAAAATAAATTCACTAAATTGTTTTCATGGTATTAAAAAAGGCATAAGTTTAAATTAAACTTATGCCTGATAAACAGTAACACGTTTAATTAAATTATAACGTCACAGATATTTGTTGTCAATAACTTAGGGGGATAAATAATAAGTTCTTAAGATTTTAAAAAATTTTTCACTGAAACCGTTGACAAGTAAAATAGGTTGGTATATACTGAATTTGTAATTAAAGATATTAATCGATACAGCGTGTAACTATTTAGGGCATTAGCTGGAAAGAATGTATTATGTATATTCTTTTCAGCTTTTTTATTTGCAATTATTCATTGATAACCATCTGTATCGAAAAAAATTTATTAGGAGGTTTTCAAAATGTCAAAAGGAAACAACAGAGTTCTTGCTTACCTTCAAAGAATAGGTAAGTCATTAATGACACCAGTAGCAGTAATGCCTGCAGCAGCACTTATGTTAAGACTAGGTCAAAATGACGTTTGGGCTTGGACAGGAAATCAATACTTAATGGAAAAAGGAATTCCATGGATGGCAGCAGCAGGAAATGCTGTATTTGGTCACTTAGCATTACTATTTGCTATAGGTATAGCAGTAGGATTAGCTGAAGAAAACAATGGAGTTGCAGCTTTATCATCAGCAGTTGGTTATTTTGTAATTACAGAAGTTGCTGCTACTTTCAATAAAGATATTAACATGGGAGTATTAGCCGGTATTATAGTTGGTATAGTTGCAGGTGAATTATACAATAAGTATAAAGATATTAAAGTACCACAATTCCTTGGATTCTTTGGTGGTAAGAGATTTGTACCAATCGTTACTTCACTTGTATGTTTAATTCTTGGTGTGTTAGCAGGATATGGATGGATAAGAATTCAATGGGGATTAGATACATTCGGTAATGCAGTTGCTAACTCAGGTTCAGTAGGAACATTCGGATTCGGTTTATTAAACAGATTATTAATTCCATTTGGATTACATCACGTAATGAATTCAATATTCTGGTTCCAATTTGGAACATTCACAAATGCAGCTGGAGAAATCGTAAGAGGAGACTTAACAAGATACTTCGCAGGAGATCCAAACTCTGGTCAATTTATGACTGGTTTCTTCCCAATAATGATGTTTGGTTTACCAGCAGCTTGCTTAGCTATGATTACAGCAGCTAAGAAAGAAAGAAGAAAAGAAGTTACTGGTATGTTATTAGGATTAGCATTTACTTCATTCTTAACTGGTATTACAGAACCAATAGAATTCTCATTTATGTTTATAGCACCAGTTCTATACGGAATACATGCAGTGTTAACTGGTGTAGCAGGAGCAGTAACATATGCTCTTAACATGAAAATAGGATTTGGTTTCTCAGCAGGATTTATCGATTATGCATTAAACTTCAATAAGCCAAATACAAGCAATCCATTAGGATTAGCATTAGTTGGATTAGTATTTGCTGCAATTTACTACTTTGTATTCTTATTCTTCATTAAGAAGTTTGATATTAAGACTCCAGGTAGAGAAGATGAAGATGCTGAAGATGTAGAAGTTAGAAGCTCATCAAAAGGCTCATCAGATTTAGCAGTTAAAGCTCAAGGAATACTTGATGCTATAGGTGGAAAAGGAAACGTTGAAACTATAGATGCATGTGTAACTAGAATCAGATTATCAGTAGCTGATGGAAGTAAGATTAATGAAAAAGAACTTAAGAAATTAGGTGCTTCAGGAATTATGAAAATGGGCGAAGGAAACTACCAAATAGTAGTTGGAACTTTAGCTGATCCAATAGTTTCACATATGAAAAAATTAATGAAATAAAATATAAGAGGTTAGGAGAAATCCTAACCTTTTTTATTTAACTAGCTGGATATTATATAGATCTAGCCATAAGTTTAGTTGTATTAAATAAGCTATAAATTGTGGTCCCATCATTAACTGTCCATACCAAGGAATCTTATAGGAAGTTCCTTTTGTGTTAACTATTTCTTGAATTTTCTTCTTATCAATAATATCTAATATTGGAGAAGATGGCGTGTTTAGTATCTTATTCATTTCCTTACACACTTCTTCAGTATATATAGGATGATAGGTCTTTGGATAAGGACTCTTTTTTCTCTCAACAATTTCATCCGGAAGTATTCCTTTTAAGGATTCTCTAAGAAGTCCTTTCTCTCGGCCATTGAGGAATTTTATATGAGAAGGTAAGTTAAAGGCATACTGAACTAATCTAATGTCTGCAAAAGGAACTCTAACTTCTAGGGAATTTGACATGCTCATTCTATCTTTTCGGTTTAATAGATTTACCATAAACCACTTAACATTTAAATAGAATAGCTCTCTCATTCTATAATCTAAAGAATTTTCACCATCTAAATGAGATACTTTTGAAATAGAGTCATTATAGTTTGCATCTACAACCTCCTCAAGTTTTAAATGCTTAAGAGAAGGATTTAAAATATCTATTTTGCTTGAAGTTGACCTTGCCCAAGGGAAGGTAGTGGCATTCATCATATCTTTATTTGTAAACCATGGGTATCCACCTAAAATTTCATCAGCACATTCGCCAGATAGACCAATTACAAAATCTTCTCGAATTTCTTTACAGGCTAAGAAGAGAGATGAATCGATATCTGCCATACCAGGTAGATCTCTAGCAATTAAGGCGTCTTTCAAGTTTGTAACTAAATCTAGATTGTTTAACAATATTGTGTGATGATTACTATCTATGTTTCTTGACATAAATAGCGCCCATTCTTCATCAGGGGTTGGCTGGAAAAGTGATGATTTAAAGTAGGTTTCATTTTCTTCAAAGTTAATTGAGTAAGTAGTTAGTTTTTTTCCTCTTGTTTTAAATTCTTTTGATGCAATAGCAGATATTACTGAAGAATCTAAGCCACCTGATAAAAAAGTTGATAGGGGAACATCACCAACCAATTGTCTTGTAATAGCATCAGTTAAAAGTTCTTTTAAGTGTTCTTTGGCTTCATCTTGAGTTTCATTAAAATCTTCCGCAGTGAGTTTCCAATATTCTTTTAGATAATATCCGTTTGGTGAAAAGTTCAAAAAGAATCCAGGGGGAATTTCTTTAATATCTTTAAAAATTGCACTTCCAGGTGCAGTAGCAGGACCTAATGCAAGAAGTTCTGTTAGTCCATCTTCATCTACTTGTGAAGTTATATAAGGGTGAGCAAGTAAAGTTTTTATTTCAGAACCAAATATTAAAGAAGATCCTCTAATTGAGTAAAATAAAGGTTTAACCCCTAGAGGGTCCCTAACTAAGAAAATATTATGAGAATTTTTGTCGTAGATGCAAAAAGAAAAGATTCCATTTAATTTATCTACACAATTAATTCCCCAATGAATATATGAGGTTAATAATACTTCAGTATCAGAATAAGAGTTAAATGTATGTCCATAGGAAAGGAGTTCTTTTCTTAAGTCTTCAGTATTATAAAGCTCTCCATTATAAACTAAAACGTAAGTATTAGAATTGAGATGCTTTATCATAGGTTGTTTTCCCCCTTCTGGGTCAACAACTATAAGACGTCTGTGTCCAAGGAGAACATTATTGCTTGAGAAAAAGCCTTCACTATCAGGACCTCTCAGTTTAAGAGTTTCATTCATTGATTCTATAACATTATAGAAAGGGAGTAAATCCTTAGAAAAATCAATCCATCCTGAAATTCCGCACATAGTAATACCTCTCTAAAATATATAATAATTAATTTATAGGTTATACTATGAAATATAAAAACAGATAGTTACAATATGAGACTTAAGTTTGACATAAAATAAAGAAGGTTTTATAAGAATAACTTATAAAACCTAAATACAGAAATCTGGCTCGATTTTTGATTTATACTCTTCAACTAAATCTTCAAGAGATATGTTATCAACCACGCTTTCAACAGCGTCCTTCATTTTTTTCCATATTCCTATGGTAACACAAGTTGAAGCACGATCACAGTTTGGATTATCAGTAGCTGCGCAATCAACAGGGTACAATGGACCTTCTAATACTCTTAAGAGCATTCCGATTGTGATTTTTGATGGCTCAAGAGCTAACATATATCCACCTTGAGAACCTCTAACACTTCTAACATATCCAGATTTATTTAGTGGAGTTATTATTTGTTCAAGATATTTTTCGGAAATTTCTTGACGGGCTGCTATATCTTTTAATGGTATTAATTGCTGATTATAGTGTATAGCCAAATCCAACATTAGTTGAATACCGTATCTTCCTTTGGTTGAAATTTTCATAAAGTACACCTACTTTTTAAAATAAATTTTCTAGTATACAAACATTATAAAACATATAGGGATACTAGGCAATCTCTATAAATGTCATTAATTCTAAAATTTTCATTGTATGAAAATTTTAACTGATATTTTTATTATTCATTAGTATATTATAACCCAAATTAAAGGAATTTCAATAATTTATTTAATTAGTATTGAATCTATATTTTGATAGTAAAAGGGTTTTAAGGATAAATTGTTACAAATGAATTAATGATATATACTAATTATAATATAAATCAAAGCGTTAGTAAAATTGCTTATATAATGTAGTTTTTTAGGAGGGAAAATAATGGCCATAAAGTCTAGAAAAGTTGCGATTGTTGGAACTGGACTTGTAGGATCCAGTGCAGGCTTTAGTTTAGTTACTCAAGGAGTTTGTGAAGAAATAATAATGATTGATATTAATCATGAAAAAGCTTTAGGTGAAGCAATGGATTTAAGTCATTGTATTGAATATTTAGACCAACATACTAAGGTTAGAGCAGGAAGCTATGAAGATTGTGCAGATGTAGATGCAATAATTATCACAGCTGGACCACCACCAAAACCAGGTCAAAGTAGATTGGATACTTTAGAAGCATCAGCTAGAATAATGAAGTCGATAGTAGAACCTATTATGAAAAGTGGGTTTAACGGTCACTTTATTATAATCTCTAATCCAGTTGATATAATGGCATACTATGTATGGAAACTATCAGGACTACCTAAGAGCCATGTAATTGGAACAGGAACATCAGTTGATTCAGCAAGATTAAAGCACTTTATTGCAGATTTAGTTCAAGTAGATCCTAGAAGTGTTCAAGCGTATTCTATGGGTGAACATGGAGATTCTCAAATGGTTCCATGGTCTCATGTATATATTGGAGGAAAGCCTTTCAGTAAAGTAATAAAGGATAATAAAGATAGAATTGGTAATGTAGATTTAGATAAGCTTACCTTAGATACAGCACAGGCAGGATGGGCTGTTTTTAACAGAAAAGGAACTACCTACTACGGAATTGCTACTGCTGCGGTTGGAATAATTAAGGCAATATTTAATGATGAAAATAAGATAATTCCAGTATCAACATTATTAGAAGGGGAATATGGATTTGATAATGTATTTGCAGGAGTCCCAGCAGTTTTAAATAAGGATGGAGTAAAAGAATTAGTAGAAATAGAAATGGCAGAAGAAGAAAAAGTTAAGTTTAATAAATCTGTAGAAACAATAAAAAAACATTGTAGTTTACTAAGTATATAAATATATATTTCGGAAAACCTATAAAAGAAAGCATTGGTTGACAAAAAATATAAAGTGGTATACAATACTTGAGGATGTTGTGCATTAAGATCCACTAGCTCAGTCGGTAGAGCACATGACTTTTAATCATGGTGTCCGGGGTTCGATTCCCCGGTGGGTCACCACAATTATTAAATATGTAAACTTGCTTAGCTTAAAATAAAAAAACTGATTTTTCAATTTGAAAAATCAGTTTTTTACTTTATTAAATAGAGATTTCGGAATTGTTATTTTTTACTTTTAAAAATAAAAAACCACCGATAAAGAATAAGATAACTAAGCTTAAGATTCCGTATTTTGAACTGCCAGTAATTGTTCCAATTATGCCAATTAAGAGAGGTCCTATAACAGCTGAAATTCTTCCAAATATATTATAAATTCCAAAATATTCAGCTGAATTTTCCTTTGGAATTATCTTGCCATAAAATGAACGACTAAGTGCCTGAATACCACCTTGTGCGCTGGCAACTAAAATAGATAGAATCCAAAAGTCAAATTGAGTTTTAATAAAGAATGCATAAATTGATACTATAGTATAAGTTATGATACCTATTAAAATCATAATCTTAGTAGAAAATTTCTTTGCGAGCATTCCATATAGAATTGCGAAAGGAAAAGCAACTATTTGTATTACTACAAGTATTTTCATTATTGTATTACTATCGATTCCAATATCTATGCCATAGGCAGTAGCCATGGTGAAAACAGTATGAACTCCATCTATATAAAAGAAAAAGGCTAAAAGAAATAGAAAGACATTTCTATTGTTCTTTAATTTTTTTAGTGCAATCCAAAGCTTTTTAAGTTCTTTAATGATTGTTTTAGGGTCATCATCAATATAATATTTTTGCTTAACATTTCTAAGTATCGGAAAAGAAAAAAGTAACCACCATATAGATGTTATTAAAAATGAAAGTTGAGTAGCAAAGGTAGTAGATATTCCTAAGGATGAAGCATTCGTGATAATTAGTATACATATAAGAAAGGGAATGGTACCACCAATGTATCCCCAAGCATATCCATATGAAGAGACCTTATCCATTTTTGAATTTTCGGTTACATCTGTAAGAAAAGAATCATAGAAAATATTAGAGCCAGAAAATCCGATTGTAGTAAAAATATAAATAGCTAAGCACATTAGCCAGTTACCTTCAGAAACAGTTGCTAAAAGCGCAGTTGAAATAACTCCAATCAATAAGAAACAAGTAAAAAATTTCTTCTTATAACCTTTATAATCAGCAATTGTCCCTAGAAATGGAGCTAAGATTGAAATAATGAATGTGGCAAATGCGTTTGCATAACCCCAGTATGCTGTAGAAATATTATCTGCCATGTTATTAGCTGCAACTTGTTTGAAAAATACAGGAAGTATAGCTGTTGTAACTACTATTGAATATGCAGAATTACCGAAATCTTGCAAAATCCAGCTTCTTTCATATTTATTCAAGATAGGATCCTCCTAAAAATTATTCTTTATTTAATTATAGAGGAATATAGAGTGCAAAATACATAAGTTAATAAATATTTACCTTTAAAATAAAGTTTTAACTTATATATTTATTTGTTTATAAAGAACTATAGAATTGGTATAATTACATAAAACTTAAAAGTAGGGGGCATGTATGAATTTATATTCACAAATTGGGGAAATTTTTTTAATAATGCTAGTAGGTTTCTATGGAAATAAGAAAAAAATATTAAATGAAGAAATTAATAAAGGATTATCATCCTTGCTTATTAATATAACTTTACCGCTTCTTATAATTAATTCGTTTAATATAAAGTATAACAGTGAAATCATTTTAAATCTTTTTAAGTCACTGGGATATAGTTTTCTTTCATTTTTAATTATAATACTAATTTCTAAGCTACTATATTCAAAAGTTAATGGAGAAAAGAAAGAGATATTAAAATTTGCCACAGTATTTTCAAATTGTGGATTTATAGGCTTCCCAATAATTGAGAGTATATATGGAAAAGAAGGATTAGCCTATGCATCTATATTTAATATGGCATTTACAGTATTTCTTTGGAGCTATGGAGTGATGTTGTTTAATGGTAAGGAGAATATAAAGGATTTAAAAAAGATATTTATTAATCCAGGAATTATATCTGTTGTCATAGGAGCGGTAGTTATGGTATCTCCAGTTAAAATGCCATTAGTTATTGAAAATGTCATTAGTATGGTTGGTGGGATGACAACACCTATTTCAATGATAATAACTGGGAGTATGATGGCCAATGTATCAATGAGGAAGGGAATAAAAGATATTTATTTATACTATGGAGTATTTGCAAAATTAATTTTGGTACCGGTTATTTTATATACAATAGTAATTATCTTAGGAATTAAATCTTTACCTACAAATGTTATTATTGCATGTGAAGCTATGCCAGTAGCAGCAACTACATCAATATTTGCAGAAAATTATAATAAAAATAAGGACTTTGCTGCATTTACAGTGTTTATTAGCACACTATTTTCGATAGTTACCATTCCTTTAATGTTAAGATTTATAACCTGATAAAATTAAACAAGCTTGGATATAAGTCCAAGCTTGTTTTTTAGATTTTTTATATTAAAAACGTAAATCTCTTTCACCATTTTGGATTCTTTGAAGCTTATCTTCACAAGCTTTTCTAGCTGCTTCATTTGGAATTAATTGAAGATTTTTAGCTATAGCTTCTTCTCCAACTTTTTTAGTTTCTTCATCAGCATAATCAATTAAATATTCTTTAAAAGTTAATAAAGCGTTAGGTTGACAAACATTATGGATTTGTCCACTTTTAGCAAGGGCCATGAATCTTTCACCAGTTCTTCCTTCTCTATAACAAGCAGTACAATAGCTTGGAATATATCCTTGGCTACATAAACTTCTCATTACTTCACTTGGACTTCTTTCATCACTAACTTCAAATTGAGCTGTATTTTCTTTTTCCTTATTAGTATCAGAATATCCACCTACACCAGTACAAGAACCAGCAGAAACTTGAGAAACTCCTACAGATAAAACTTCTTCTCTGAAGCTAGCTTCTTCTCTTGTTGATAAGATAATACCTGTATAAGGAACAGCAATTCTTAAAATAGCTACTAACTTTTTGAAATCCTCGTCCTTAACCATATGAGGATAAGTAGAAAAATCAACATTTTCAGCAGGTCTTAATCTTGGAACAGATAGAGTGTGAGGACCAACACCTGTTTCCTTATCAAGATGCTCAGCGTGCATTAACATGGCAACAGTATCATATTTATGATCATATAATCCGTAAAGTACACCCATCCCAACATCATCTATTCCAGCAGCTCTTGCTCTGTGCATTGCAGTAGTGTGCCAATTATAGTCATGCTTAGGTCCTTGAGGATGAAGTCTTTCGTAGGTCGGTTTGTGATATGTTTCTTGGAATAAGATATAGGTACCAATTCCAGCATCTTTTAATTTTTTGTAATCCTCAACTGTAGTTGCGGCTATGTTAACATTACATCTTCTTATAGCACCATTATCAAATTTAAGTGAATAAATGGTCTTAAGAGATTCAAGAACATATTCAAGAGGATTGTTTATAGGGTCTTCACCTAGTTCTAGTGCAAGTCTTTTATGTCCCATTGCTTCTAAAGCTTTAACTTCTTCGGCTATTTGTTCTTGAGATAATTTTTTCCTTAATAAATCATTATTGCAGTGTTGATATCCACAGTATTCACAATTATTTACACAATAGTTTGATAAATAAAGTGGAGCAAATAGAACAATTCTGTTTCCATATATTCTTTCTTTTATTTCTCTAGCAACTTTGAACATTTCGTTCACTAAATCTTCGTCTTGAACGGCTAATAAAACAGCAGCTTCTCTATGAGTTAATCCCTTAAAATCTCTGGATCTTTCAAGTAAAGATTTTACGTAATCCTTGTCTTTTGCTAATTTTTCACCTTCAGAAATACTTTGATGAATTTCTTCCTCAATTATAAATTCTTCAGCCTTGTATTCTCTAATCATAACAACGACACTCCTTAATATTACTTTTTAGTTATAGCAGATTTAACTTGTACATTTGTAACTCTTCCAAGCTTACCAGTTAAGGCACCTATTTCATCAGTTGTCCCATCAACGATAATTGAAATTACTGAAACTCCTTTTTCTTTATAAGGAATGCCCATTCTTCCTACGATGATAGAGGCAAAATCATGAAGTATTTCATTAACTTTAGGTGCAGATTCAATGCTATCAAGAACGATAGCAACTACGCCAACTCTATTTTTATCTTCCATAGAACCTCCAGTAGTACCTTCAATATACTATTGAGAAATTTAATTAAAGTAATTTGTATTCTAAAATATAAAAACCCTCCGCAAAGCAGAAGGTAAATTTTTATAAACAAATAAGTATATTATGCTATCATAGCATCGATATTTGTCTTCAAATCCTTTTGCTTAGTAATACCTTGCAATTAGAAAGAAAATTAGAATAAAAAAATTTAAGGTCAGTTAAAAGAAGATTATAGAGTTTTAACTATATAGATAAAACTTGTTTATGTCCTTTTATCCAAGCTTATAAATAATTACAATATATATTTTACAGCAGTTTATTTCATATATCAACAAGGAGATAATTTATCACACATAACTTTAGAAAGAGTTAATGAATTTAGCTATGTAATTAGCAACTGTTTTGGTATAAGGTTTAAACGACAAAGGTATACTTTGAAAAGTATGTTGCACTAAAAAGTAGGGGTGCCTGCAGCAGCAGCTGTTGCAGCTGCAGTTGCTGATGTATCCGTAGTATCAGATGAAGTAGTTGCTTCCTTAATCCTATCCCTCATAATAGCCTGTTGTGCAGCCATAAAAGTTAAATTACTTCCGATATTTTGTAAGAAGGTACCGAGTATGATTTTTTGTTCTATATTGATTCCTATAGAAAGTTGAAGAGCTACAATAGTTGCGGCAACGGGTAATTCTTCAGGTTTTAAGTCATAAATGGACATAATATCTCCTTAAACACATGGCTTATAGTAAGTATAATATGCAGGCAAGCAAAGGGTTATGTCTGTGTACATAAAAATGGTAAATTTGAATAAATGGAATTCATTTAACTTCACCTTTAGGAATATAAAATCATATAAATAATATAGATGTAAAATGAAATATTTTTAAAGAGGAAGTGTTCAAATGGTAGCTAACATTATCAATTATTACGGAGGCGGTAATACAGCAAGAGGACAAGTTAATTATTATGATTCGATATTAAGTAATGTTAAAGATTTATATATAGTAAAAAATGCTCCTCAAATAATAAAGACTTCTTTCATAAAATCAATTGCTCAAGCTTATCTATTAAGAGAATATGAAATAGAGCTTATAAATAGTTATATGCATAATGAATATATAGAAGGTGTAATTATACCAGAAGCTCAGGTTGCTTTTGTTGATGGCAATCCTATTTATGGATCGAAAATTGCTCAAGTAAATAGGGGTAAAGAATATATAGATTTATCAGGGATAATGAAAGAATCTGAATTAGTAGAAAAAGAACGGGAAATTGAGGAGCTTAAGGATAAAATGAAATCAGAATTCAAAGCAGCAGAACATTCCTTTAATGAAGCTTTGAAATATTATAATAAGTTAAAAGAAATATATATGGAAAACTTAGATATCGGTAAGGCTAATAAACTGGCTAAATCTCTTGTAGAGGAAATATATACTGATAGCTGTGAAAATAAAGAATCAAAAGTATATCATAGATATTTTGAAGCAGTTACTCCAGAAGGAACAAAGGATTTTATCCCTAATATAACAAGAAATCTTGACAAGAGATATCTTATTAAAGGAAGACCAGGGACAGGAAAATCCACTATATTGAAGAAGATATTAGATGAAGGTATGAGTAGGGGAATGGATTTAGAAGTTTATCATTGTGGATTTGATCCAGAGAGTCTTGATATGGTAGTTATTAGAGAGTTAGGAGTTTGTGCATTTGATAGTACAAATCCTCATGAATATTATTCTGAAAGAGATTCTGACATAGTTATTGATACTTATAAGGAGTTAATAACTGAGGGTACAGATGAGAAATTTAAAGATATAATTTCAAAAATAACTGATGATTATAAAGTAAGACTTGATGAAGGAAAGACCCATTTATCTGAAGGGAAAAAATATATGTTGCAAATTGAAGCAATATATTTAAGATGCTTAGACAAAGAGAAATTAAGAAATTTAGAAAGAGGATTAGGTACACTAATTGATATGTATGTTAGGTAATATATGTTTAGGGGAGGATTTGAGTCAATCAAAATATATCTTCCTCTAATTTTTTGTTATAGGCATATCTTTTTTCTTGAAGTAACACATAGTATTGAAAATTAATACTATAAGATATACAGCAAAGAGGAAAAAGGAGTTAACTATATGCGTATAATATATACTTTATTTATTGCTCTAGCCAATAATATCGATAACATCAGTGTTAGGATTGCTTATAGTATTAGAGGGATTAAAATCCCCATGTCTAAAAATTTATATATTTCCTTTATAACCTTTATTTTTGCCTCGTTAGCAGCCTTGTCTGGACAAGTTGTTTCACAAACTTTAAATTCACGTATATCTTCATATTTAAGTATGATATTGCTAATTGGAATAGGTATCTGGATTATAGTTGAGCCATATAGGAATAAGAAAAATAAAGAAGAGGAAGTAATAGTTAATGAAGATATATCTATTCAAGATATAATGAAGAATCCAGAAAAAGCTGATGTAAATAACTCAAAGGATATAGATTATAAGGAAGCAACGCTGCTAGGAGTAGCCTTATCAATGGATACACTAGGTGGAGGTCTTAGTGCTGGAATGATAGGAGTTAATCCTATTTTTGTGGGGTTCTTTTCTGCTTTTGTTAGCTTCATAGCTTTATGGGTGGGAAATTATGTAGCAAAAATATTTAGTAAATGGAATATCGGAGAAAAAGCTCCAATTATAGCAGGGGTGTTATTAATATTAATTGGAATAAAACAAATTATATAATTAACACTTAGTAAAGAATAGTTATAAAATATATATAGGGTTTTAAGTTCAACTATTAACTTATTCATGCCTGAAAATGTCCAGAAGCCGACATTTTCAAACAAGTATAAGTTAAGTTTCCTATCAAAAACCCTACATTACAGAAAGAAGAGGGAATTTTATGGATGATTTATAGTCCATAAAAGTTTCTCTTCTTTTAAATTTAGGTGAACAGTAAAATCATTCAAAGAATATATCTATAAAGGGATAATAATAATTTGGATTGGAAAATGGATAAAGCGATAATAGTAATACCTGGTATAATGGGTTCGAATTTGAAGAATTCAGAAAATAATAATATAGTTTGGGTAACTGAAAAAGGCCCATTTGGGATTATGGAGTTAATTTATTTATTAAATGGAGAATTGCATTGTAATGAAGAAGGCGAGTCAATAAAACCTATAGAACCAAATAATGGGGAAGATGAATACGGAGCTAAAGATAGTTATAAAAAATTAATTACAACATTAGAAGAAAAATTAGGTGAAGGTTATAAAATTCAATTTTTTGCCTATGATTGGAGATTAGACAATAGTAAAAATGTAATATTTTTAAAAGAACTTATTGATAAATTTGAAAAAGTAATTATCATAGCACATAGTATGGGAGGTCTTATAGCGGCTAAATATATAATTGAGTATGGGAAAAATAAGATAGATAAGTTAATTACACTTGGGACTCCATATTGGGGATCAATAGACGCAGTACAATGTTTGTATAATGGAAAAATTAATATTCTATCAAAGGATATAGAAGGGATAATAGAGCAGGCCTCATTATCTTTTATATCAAGAAATATAAAAGAACTTCTATATAATTACCCAAGTATATATCAGCTTATTCCTAATGAGCAATTTACGATAAATAAGCCATGGTTACTAACTACAGATGAAGAGTTGGATCACTGGTATGATTATTTTTGGCAGGATGAGGAAGAGAAATATAATAATGTTGAAAAAACAAAAAAGTTCATAGAAACTATATCTAATAATAGTCTTTTTGAGAAGGCATTAAATTTTCATAAAGAGATAAAAGATTTCTTTAATTATATAGAAGATTTGGATTATAAAATTATAGTTGGTATTGATATAAATACGATAGATGCAATAAAAATAATAGATAGTAATAATATAATGGGAGCTATAAAAGCTGTAGAGCCCAGATATTCAAAAGAAGGTGATGGGGTAGTGCCTTTTTTAAGTGCAATTATGAATAATAAAGAGAATGATAGAGTAATTAAAGCTTATGAAGTAAGTCATAAGGATTTAGTTGAGAATGATAAAATATTAGATACAATTATTAAGTTCATTAACTCAGATAAAGCTATAGTTAATAATGATGAAAGAGAGAAGGAAACTATAGGGAAGAAAAATATGAAATTTGTTTTTGCAGGAGATGTTGATATTAAAATATTTAGTGGACGAAATGAAATTTATAACGTTACTAAAATAATTAAGGATGAGTTTTATGGATATAGAATTTATGGGCAAGAAGAATTCAAAGTAAATATCGTAGGAAAAATAGGAGCTCAAGCAATTTTTGTAGGAACAGGAGAAGCTCAAGAATTAATTATAAAGATTAAATCTCACGAAGAACAAATAGTTGACTTTTCAATTGGAAACGAAAGATATTTGTATAAATTTGATAGAATTCATTTAATGAAGGGCTCTAGACTTTATGTCAATGTGGACTACGAAGAGAAGGTTTGGTTGGAGTTAGATTATAATGGTGATGGCAAAGTAGATGAGGTTATTATATAAGAATAAAGGGAGAGGTTATGTATATAAATTCTCCCTTTATTTATTGAAACTAGTAATATATTACCTTAATGGATTTTTTGTATAGTAGGCAATTCCAATTGCCCCTGGCCCAACATGTAATCCAATTACAGGGCCAATATCACATATAGGTACTTGGACATTAAGGCTCTGTTTCAGAATTAATGCCAAATCCTTAGCTTCGTCAATACAATTAATATGATGGATTGCTACTTCTCCTAATCCAAATTTATTAACATCATTTAGAAACATATCAGCCATCTCTAATTTAGCTCTTCGTTTAGTTCTTATTTTATTAGCGATAGAAGTTTTACCATCTTCAACAGTCAAAATAGGTATTATTTTTAAGATATTACCTATTAATGCACTAGCACCACCAATTCTTCCCCCTTTTTTTAGGTAAACTAAATTATCAGGTATAAAAAGGAATCTACTTCTTCTGGTGTTTTCCAGGGTAATAGTTTTGACTTCTTCTAAAGATTGTCCATCTTTTGCAGCTCTAGCAGCAACAATTGCAGCGAAGCCTAATTGCATACTATTTGAACGTGAATCAACTATTTCAATCTTTGCGTTAACATACTTTTCAAGAATCATTTCTTTAACCATATGAGCTGTAGAATATGTACCACTCATACTTGAGGAAAGAAATACACATAGTATCTCATCACCTTTTTTAATTATGTTTTCCATACAAGTATATATTTCTTCAACAGAAGGTTGAGAAGAAGTTGGAATACCACGTTTCTCCATCATTTCATAAAAGGTATCATTTTTTAAATTGACTTCCCTAAAGTTATCATTATCAAACAACACATTTAAGGATACTACATTTATTCCTAATGAAGCTCTAAGAGTTTCATCAATGTAACTAGTGCTATCAGTTATAATTTGTACAGCCATAATTAAATCTCCATTTATATAAAAATTATTTATTACTTATTATAATTTTATCACTCCTTTGATATGTTTTCATTAATTGTAAAATAATAAATAATAGACCTATAAGGGATTATCTATTATAATATTATTTAATGACGTATATTATTATGTGGATTTATGAAGTATTTTTGTAATGATACATAAATTAATAGGAATTATCAGATTATCAATCATGATTATGTATTTTAACACTTTACTAAGAAATTCTGGAATACATTGATAAAAAATTAGGTTTGCAAGTGTATTTTTTGAAGAAAACAAAAAAATGTGTTGATTTCTTATCATTATGAGAATATAATTAATACAGATTAGTTGGACAACGGCGTTCAATAGAATTACTTTAATATCTTTTGAAGGTGGTTCTGTTGAGCGCCGTTTTTACGAAAAAAAGTAGAGCATATATTGAGGGGGGGATTTTTATGTCAAAATATTCAAAAGAGGATATTGTTAGAATTGTAGAAGAAGAGGGCGTTAAGTTTATAAGACTTCAATTTACTGATATGTTTGGAACTTTCAAAAATGTAGCTATTACAGATAGTCAGCTACAAAAGGCATTGGATAATGAATGTATGTTTGATGGATCTTCTATTGATGGATTTGTTAGAATAGAGGAATCAGATATGTATTTAAGACCAGACTTGGATACTTTTGCGATTTTCCCTTGGAGACCACAACAAGGAAAGGTTGCAAGGTTAATCTGCGATGTTTATAGACCTGAAGGAAAGCCTTTTGAAGGAGATCCAAGAAATATATTAAAGAGAATTTTAAAAGAAGCTGAGGATTTAGGATATACAATGAATGTTGGACCTGAGTGTGAATTCTTCTTATTTAAGACAGACACAGATGGAGAGCCAACTACAGAGACTCATGATGAAGCAGGATATTTTGATTTGGCACCAATAGATGCTGGTGAAAATGCAAGAAGAGATATGACGCTTGCATTAGAAGAAATGGGATTTGAAATAGAAGCATCCCATCATGAAGTTGCTCCCGGACAACATGAAATAGATTTTAAATATTCTGATGCTTTATCCACAGCTGATAATATAATGACATTTAAATTAGTTGTTAAATCTATAGCACAAAGACATGGCGTTCATGCAACATTTATGCCAAAACCAGTGTTTGGAATAAACGGTTCAGGAATGCATGTAAATATGTCGTTAAATAAAGATGGCAAAAATGCATTTGTTGATGAAGCGGATGTAAATGGATTAAGTAAGACTGCATATAGCTTTATAGCAGGAATAATTGAAAATATAAAAGGAATGGCAGCGATCACAAATCCATTAGTAAATTCATATAAGAGATTAGTTCCAGGGTATGAGGCACCTGTTTATGTTGCTTGGTCATGTAAAAATAGAACTCCACTAATAAGAGTTCCAGCAGCAAGAGGAGCTGGTACAAGAATAGAATTAAGATGTCCAGATCCTAGTGCAAACCCATATTTGGTTTTAGCAACCCTTTTAGCAGCAGGATTGGATGGAATTAAAAAGAATTTAACTCCTCCTGCAGAAGTGGATGGTAATATATTCAAGATGACAGAAGAAGAGAGAGAAGAAGCAGGGATAGAAGCATTACCAGGAGATTTGCATGAAGCTGTGGGCTACATGAAGGAAAATGAATTGGTTAAAGCAACTTTAGGTGAGCATGTATACAAGAACTATACAAAGGCAAAACAAAAGGAATGGGAAGAATATATAACTAAAGTTCATCAATGGGAATTAGATAGCTACATGAAAAAGTATTAATAATAGATAGGATGAGTTGCTATGGATTTTAGTAGGGGTATAATAATTGCTTTGGGCAATTTAGAGACAGCAAGAAAGGTTGAATTAATTTTAAAAGCTGAAGGGCATACAGTAATAGGGACATGCGCTTCAGGAAATGAATTAATTAGAAGGACCAGGCTAGAATACCCTAGCTTAATAATAGTAGGATATAAGCTGTCTGATATGACCATTATGGATGTATATGATTCCCTTGGGGAAGACTGTAGTTTCTTAGCTATAGTAAATGAACCTTATAAGTCCTTCGTCCAAGAAGAAACTGATATATATTGTATAAGTAATCCGATATCAAAACCAGTACTTTTAAATGCAGTTGATTTGATATTTCAAAGCCAAAGAAGAATTATAAAGCTTCGGGAAAAGGTAGAGAAATTAGAACATACTATTGAAGATAGAAAATTCATTGAGAAAGCTAAAGGAATGCTAATGGCAAGTAGAGGTATGTCGGAAAGCGAAGCATTTAGATATATACAGAAGAGTAGCATGGACAGTGGACAAAAGATGGGTGATGTTGCGAAGGCTATATTGAATAGTGAAATTTAAGTACATGATACTTACCCCAAAAAGTTTAGTTCCATTTTTAATTGTAATTGTGTTTGCGAGTATATATACTTTAGTATAGGTACTCGCTGTTTGTTCCTATATATTATCAAAGGCGATATTTAACGGAAGGGGCCATGTTTATGAATAATTATTATCCAAAGAAAACTGGGTTATATAGCCCAAGTTTTGAGCATGATGCATGCGGTATTGGAGCCGTAGCAAATATTAAAGGAGAGAAATCTCACAAAGTTCTACAAGATGCATTAAATATCCTTGTTAACCTAGAACACAGAGGTGGAATTGGGGCTGAAGAAAATACTGGAGATGGAGCTGGTGTTTTATTTCAAATTCCACACAGATTTTTTAAAGAAGAAGGACAAAAGTTAGGAATAATTCTTCCAAATGAGGGGGAATATGCTGTAGCAATGCTTTTCTTATCTCAAAAGGAAGATGTGAGAGAAGAAGGCAAGAAGATTTTTGAAGAAACTCTCAAAGAAGAGGGCACAGAGTTATTAGCTTGGAGAGAGGTGCCTACAAATTCTACTGATTTGGGAAAGACAGCTCTCTCTTGTATTCCATACTTTTTACAAGCAATTGTTAAAAAGCCTGAAGGAATAAAGAAAGGTATAGAATTTGAAAGAAAACTTTATGTTCTAAGAAGGAAAATAGAGAAAAAGGCATTAAAAAATCCAAAGATGCATGATGAAACATTCTACATACCATCTTTCTCCTCAAGAACAATAGTATATAAAGGAATGCTTTTAGCTACTCAATTAAAGAGTTTCTATAAAGATTTAAGTAATGCTAAAGTTCAAACTTCTTTAGCACTTGTTCACTCAAGATATAGTACAAACACATTCCCAAGTTGGGAAAGAGCACATCCTAATAGATATATGATTCATAATGGAGAAATTAATACACTTAGAGGAAATGTTAATAAGATTTATTCAAGAGAATCTAGATTTAAGTCATCAGTTTTAGGAGATGAGATAAATAAGATTTTACCTGTAATAGATAAGGAAGGGTCAGATTCAGCAATATTGGATAATACTTTAGAATTCCTATTAATGAATGGAAGAGATCTTCCAAAGGCTGTTATGATGGCTATTCCAGAACCTTGGGCAAAAAGTCAAGTTATGAGCAAGGAAAAGAAAGAGTTCTATGAATATTATGCTACTATGATGGAACCATGGGATGGACCAGCTGCTATAGTATTTACAGATGGTGAAAAACTTGGAGCAGTACTTGATAGAAATGGATTAAGACCAGCTAGATATTATGTAACAGACGATGATTATTTAATTCTCTCATCAGAAGTTGGAGTTCTAGATGTTGAACCTGAAAAAATAGTATTAAAAGATAGATTAACTCCAGGAAAAATGTTACTTGTAGATACAGTTAATGGAGAGTTTATAGATGATAAAGATTTAAAAGAAAAGTATTCAAAAGAATATCCATATGGTAGATGGCTTAAAGAAAAGTTAATTAAGATAGAAGATTTAGAGGAAACTCGAGAAGAAGTAAATGTATATGATGAAGAAGAAAGAGCAAGACTTCAAAAATCATTTGGATTTACTTATGATGATTTAAAAAATACTGTACTAAAAATGGCGGAGAATGGAGAAGAACCATTAGCAGCTATGGGTATTGATACACCTCTTGCAGTTTTATCTGAAAAACCACAACCTCTATTTAATTACTTTAAACAATTATTTGCACAGGTTACGAACCCACCAATAGATGCTATAAGAGAAGAAATAGTTACGGCTACAGATGTGTTTATTGGAACTGAAGGCAACCTATTAGAAGATACAAAAGAAAATTGTAGACAAATTAAGTTGCATTCACCAATTTTAAGTAATGAAGACTTCTTAAAGATAAAGCATATTAATAGAGATGGTTTTAGAGTTAAAGAGCTAAGTATATTGTTTAAGAAGGATAAAGGGGAAAATGCGTTAGAAGAAGCATTAGATAATTTATTCAATGAAGCTGATGAAGCATATAAAGAAGGATTTAACCTAATCATATTAAGTGATAGAGGAGTAAATAGTGAATATGTTGCTATACCTTCGTTATTAGCAGTTTCAGGATTGCACCAACACTTAGTTTCTAAAGGAACAAGAACTTCATTAGGATTAATATTAGAAAGTGGAGAACCAAGAGAAGTTCATCATTTTGCTACATTACTTGGATTCGGAGTTTCTGCAGTAAATCCATATTTAGCTTATGAATCTATTAGAGAGTTATCAGAAGAAGGATTACTAGATATTTCTTATGAAAAAGGAGTATATAACTTCAATAAAGCTGTTCTTAAAGGAATAGTTAAAATACTTTCTAAGATGGGTATTTCTACAATTCAATCATACCAAGGTGCTCAAATATTCGAGGCGTTAGGTGTTGGAGAAGAAGTTGTTGATAAATACTTTACTAATACAATAAGCAGAATTGGTGGAGTAGGCATCAAAGAAATACAAAAAGAAGCTGAATTGAGACATGAGGACGGTTATGATAAAAAAGGATTGACATTAGATTTAACATTAGATTCAGTTGGAAGCCATAAATATAGAAGTAATGCAGAGGAACACTTATATAATCCTCTTACTATACACAAGTTACAAGAAGCTACTAAGAGAGGCGATTATACTCTATTTAAGGAATATACAAAGTTATTAGATAGAGAAGAATCAGCATTAAACTTAAGAGGTTTAATTGATTTTGATTACTCAGGAGAGTCCATATCAATTGATGAGGTAGAGTCAGTTGATTCTATAGTTAAGAGATTTAAAACAGGGGCTATGTCATATGGTTCTATTTCTAAGGAAGCGCATGAGGCACTTGCAATAGCAATGAACAGATTAGGTGGAAAATCTAATACTGGAGAAGGTGGAGAAGATCCAGAAAGATGGATTCTAGATGAAAATGGAGATTCTAGAAATTCAGCAATTAAGCAAGTTGCATCAGGTAGATTTGGAGTAACTTCTGAATATTTAGTTAGTGCAAAAGAAATTCAAATAAAGATGGCTCAAGGAGCTAAACCAGGAGAAGGTGGACAATTACCAGCGTCTAAGGTTTATCCATGGGTTGCTAGAACTAGAAGATCAACAGCAGGGGTTGGATTAATTTCACCACCACCACATCATGATATTTATTCAATTGAAGATTTAGCTCAGCTTATCTATGATCTTAAAAACTCAAATACTGGAGCAAGAGTATCAGTTAAGCTTGTTTCAGAAGGTGGAGTAGGAACAATAGCTGCTGGAGTTGCTAAAGGTGGAGCTGATGTTATCTTAATATCTGGATATGATGGGGGAACAGGAGCATCACCAAGAACTTCCATACAACATGCTGGATTACCATGGGAATTAGGTCTTGCAGAAGCTCATCAAACTCTTGTAATGAATAATCTTAGAGAAAGAGTTGTAGTTGAGACAGATGGAAAACTTATGACTGGTAAGGATGTTGCTATAGCAGCATTACTTGGAGCAGAAGAATTTGGTTTTGCAACTGCACCACTTGTAGTTCTTGGTTGCGTAATGATGAGAGTTTGTAATTTGGATACTTGTCCGGTTGGTATAGCTACTCAGAATGAAGAACTAAGAAAAAGATTTAAGGGAAATCCAGACTATGTAGTAAATTTCATGAAGTTTATAGCTGAAGAGCTTAGAGAATATATGGCTAAGCTTGGATTCAGAACTATAGAAGAGATGGTTGGAAGATTTGATAAGTTAAAGGCAAAGGAAGATATTAAAGGCTGGAAGGCTAAGAAAGTAGACTTAAGGGCTGTATTAAATGCTCCTGCAGTTGAAAAAGGAAAGGCTATAAGCTTTAAATCTGACAAAGCATATAACCATAAATTAAATGAAGTTATTGATAGTACTTTATTCTTAAAAATAGCAGAAAAAGCTTTAAAGAACAAAGAAAGAGTATCTGTTGAAGTAGATATTACTAACGTTAATAGAACAGTAGGTACTATACTTGGTTCGGAAGTAACAAGAAAGTATAAATCTGAAGGTTTAGAAGAAGATACTATAAGAATTAAATGTAATGGATCTGGAGGACAAAGTTTTGGTGCGTTTGTACCTAAGGGGTTAACTCTAGAAATAGAAGGTGACTCTAATGATTACTTTGGAAAAGGTCTTTCAGGTGGTAAATTAATTGTTTATCCAAATGAACAAAGTAAGTTTAAAGCAGAAGAAAATATCGTTATAGGAAATGTTGCATTATACGGAGCAACAAGTGGTAAAGCCTTCATAAACGGTATTGCTGGAGAAAGATTCTGCGTTAGAAACTCAGGTGCTATAGCAGTAGTTGAAGGGGTAGGGGATCACGGCTGTGAATATATGACTGGAGGTAAAGCAGTTATATTAGGACCTACAGGTGTAAACTTTGCGGCAGGTATGAGTGGCGGAGTTGCTTATGTTTTAGATGAAGATGGAAGTTTTAGCAACAAGGTTAATTTACAAATGGTTTCACTAGAAGAAGTCGATGCAGAAGAGGCAAAAGAACTTAAAGAAATAATTAAGGAACATGTTTTAGCAACTGTATCATCAAAAGGTAAATGGGTACTTGATAATTTTGAAGACTTATTACCTAAATTCCATAAGGTTATGCCTCATGACTATAAGGCTATGCTTAGTATCGTTAAAGAGAAAGAAGCACAAGGCCTTAAGGGAGAAGAAGCATTAATTGCAGCATTCTATGAAAAAACAGGAAAGAATAAATAGGAAGGAGGCAAAATTATGGGAAAACCAACTGGATTTTTAGAATTTGAAAGAGAAGAGGGGAAAAATATTGACCCTTTAAAAAGATTAGAGGGCTGGGAAGAATTTCACACCAGCCTGCCTAAGGAAAAGCAAGAAATACAAGGAGCAAGATGTATGGATTGCGGTATTCCATTTTGCCAATCTGGTATCATGATAAATGGTATGGTATCAGGATGTCCTATAAACAATCTTATTCCTGAGTGGAATGATTTAATTTATAGAGGGAAATGGAAAGAAGCTGTTAAGAGATTATTAAAGACAAATAATTTCCCAGAGTTTACTGGAAGAGTATGTCCTGCACCTTGTGAGGCAGCATGTACAGCTGGAATTAATGGCCCTGCTATTACAATTAAGGAAAATGAAAGATCTATTATTGATAGAGCGTATGAAGAAGGACTGATAAAAGCAGAACCTCCTAAGGTTAGAACTGATAAAAAAATTGCGATTATAGGTTCAGGCCCATCAGGTCTTGCAGCAGCAGATACTTTAAATAAAAGAGGTCATAATGTTACTGTATTTGAAAGACATGATAGAATTGGTGGACTATTAATGTATGGAATACCAAACATGAAGTTAGATAAATCAGTAATTGATAGAAGAGTTAACCTTATGAAGGAAGAGGGGGTAGAGTTTGTAACCAATGCAAATATTGGGGAAAACTATGCTGCTAGTGATATCTTAAAAGATTTTGATGCTGTCGTTCTTGCAACTGGTGCATCAAATCCTAGGGACTTAAAAGCTCCGGGCAGAGAGCTTAAAGGGATCCATTATGCTGTTGATTTCTTAAGAGCTAATACTAAGAGTTTATTAGATTCTGAACTTAAAGATGGAAATTATATTTCTGCAAAAGGAAAGAATGTAATAGTAATTGGTGGAGGGGATACTGGAACTGACTGCGTTGGTACATCATTAAGACATGGGGCAAAATCACTTGTCCAATTTGAAATCATGAATAAGTTACCAGTAGAAAGGACAGAAAATAATCCATGGCCACAATGGCCAAGAATTCTTAAGGTGGATTATGGTCAAGAAGAGTTTGTTGCAAAGTATGGAGATGATCCAAGAAAGTATGCAATAAATGTTAAGAGCTTTGAAGGGGATGCAGAAGGTAATCTTAAAAAGGTTAAAACAGTTGATGTTAAGTGGGAAAAGAATGATAAAGGTGCATTTATACCTGTAGAAGTACCAGGCTCTGAAAGAGACTGGGAGGCAGAACTTGTACTTTTAGCTATGGGATTCTTGGGAACTCAAAACTATGTAGCTGATGCCTTTGGAGTTGAACTTGATGCTAGAACAAATATAAAAGCAGGTTATGGAAAGTTTAAAACAAATGTAGATAAAGTTTTCACAGCTGGAGATGCAAGAAGAGGCCAATCTCTTGTAGTTTGGGCTATAAATGAAGGAAGAGCAGTTGCTAAATCTGTAGATGAATACCTAATGGGTTATACAGGACTTTAATTAGAAGCAATGTAATATAAAAAGAGGCTAAATTTAGCCTCTTTTTTATTTTATATTAATAGTAAAATTTAAATCTTCTCTAAGGGTATATTCTTTTTCTAAGTCAGTAGCTTTTAAAGTGTAAGTAGTATTGTCAGGAAGAGAATCTATTTTTGCTACAAATTGATTATTTCCTAAGTCTTTTACAACGTCCTTTTCTAAGGAATATTTTTTACCAGCTGCATCTTCTATTATTAAGGAATATGGTCCCATCGCAGCAATAAAGTTTGTGCATTCATAATAAACTAAAGTTGAATCTTTAGTATTTTCAATTTTTGATACTTTGTAATCTCCGAGTTTTCCTTCGCTTAAGGTAGTGATTCCTTTCAAGTTTAGAGGTGTTGATTTAGAAACTACATCAAAGTTCCAGTTAGAGTTGCTAAGAGTATTTTGAAACTCTTTGGATGGAATAGCAGGTATAAAGGTTATAGCCTTAGTATCTTCGTATACATTATTAAAGATATATTCCATGCAATTTTTGTTTATTTCTTTAGTCTTGTTACCGACTCCAGTATTTCCTTTAAATCCAATAACTCTTCCTTTGTCATCAAAAGCAAAATAATCAATAGGAGAATCATTTGAAGTTAGTGCATCAGATGAAGTTCTTAATGCAGTATTAAGCGGGGTTAATACAAGTTGGTTTACAGTTAAGTTTGGTTGAAGTTCTGATAAATTAATAGATGTTGGTACCTTAGTAATATTATTACTTACTTTGTCAGTTGATACCTTGAATTTAAAGTTCCAATCTCCATTAACTCCTTGAAATAATTCTTTAATATCTAAATCCATTAGAAAATTATCAGGTAAGGTAACATTTCCTCCTAAGATAGTATTTCTTAATGCAGCTGGAAGGTAATCTCTGGATGTTGAAAAGTTTTCTATACCAACATAGGTGTTTTTATTTGTAAAGCTGCCAGTTCCGCCTGAAGAGAAACTTACTTTTTCTCCATTAATTTTAAAATCTTTCTCAAAGATATGGGGGCTATTATTTAACTCGTTTTTACTTTCAACAGTATATGCTATACCAAGCTCTAAGCCGTCATAAGATATGCTGTTTATAGTAACTGTAACTCCATTTGATGTCTTTGAAAGATTAAGATCAGAACTATATTTAACATAATCTCTATCAATTAAGTTTTTATCACTTAAAAATTGAAATACCGAACCAACTATAGGTAAGCTTCTAGCATAAGCAGGGAAAGCAGCACTTAAACATGTAGTCGAAATAAGAGTGATAGCTGCAAGCATAGATGCTTTCCTTAAAAATCTACTACTTACATTCTTTCTAGCAGGCAGTGTTTTTAAAGAATCTTTTATCTTTATCTCTAGTTCATCCGGTAAGTAAAGAATTTCATTCTTTGCTTTATCTTTTAAAATATCATCAAATATTAAATCGTCTTTCATAAATACCTCCTATAAATCTTTTAATATTTCATAGAGTTTACTTCTTGCTCTAGAAAGCCTAGATCGAACAGTTCCATCAGGAATATTAAGGAGCTTTGCAATATCTTTTTGAGGAATATCTTCAAAATAGAATAATGTTGTTACTATTCTCAAGTCATCCTCTAATGAATTTATAGCGGATGTAAGTTCTAGCTTAGAAGAATCTAGAGAAATGCTTTCAGAATTATCAATAAAGTCTAGATTAACTATCTTTTTATTTTTAGTCACTGTATTTTTACATTCATTAATTAAAATTCTTATAAGCCAAGTTTTAAAATATTCATCCTTCTTTAAGTAAGTAATACTTTGAAATGACTTTACTATAGTATTTTGAATTGAATCCTCAATATCATGTTTATTCCTAAGGATGCTTAAGGCAATTCTATACATGGATGTTTTGTTATTATCTATCAATCTAACAAAGGCATCTTTATCACCTTTCTTTGCGAGACGTACATCCAATTCTGTTGTGTTAGCTTTATCAATTGTAGTAACTAATTGCATCTTATTTCCTCCAGTATATATAAAAGTCTTAGCTAAGAGTCTTTATATCTATTAGACAGACCATATGGTATAAATGTTCACAAGATAAAAAAATAATCAAATGTTTCCATAAGTAAATATATGGTATAATTATATCAAATCATAAGTTAGCATTAGGGGGAATACAAATAGAAGGTATATGAGAAAATTAATTGAAATTTATTAAAAGGTGGGGTTACATGAGAATCAAAAATATTTTTATATCAATTTTAAAATCTATAGGGTATGCAGGAATATATCTAATAGCGCAAGTTGCTATTGCTTTTATATATGGCATAGTATATGTAGCGGTTAACATCAATAAATTTGGTTCTGGAAATTATGATAATATTGCAGATACTTTTCAAAAAGAATTCTTAGGACAAGCATATATTATTGCATTAATAGCTGCAATTGTAACATTTGGGATATATGTACTTATGTTTAGAAACAAAGAAGAAAATCTATTCGTGAGATGTAGATTTAAAGCTTTTAATTTAAAGGCTGGGTTAAGTTTAATACCGCTAACAATTGCTTTATCGGCATTTTCAGTTTCTCTTGTAGGAATGTTAGTGCAATTTTTCCCAAGTTATCAGGAAGTATCAGATACCTTACAAGCAGCTAATGGCTCAATGATATCAGCATTAGCAATTACGATATTAGCGCCAATTTTTGAAGAAATACTATTTAGAGGAATAGTATTTAATGAGTTTAAAAAATCAATGCCAGTAATTCCAGCAATAATCGCTCAAGGAGTACTTTTTGGTATTTATCACTTAAATCTATTACAAGGCATATATGCAGCGATACTAGGTTGTATTTTAGGATTAATTTATCAAATGACCAAGTCACTTTGGAGTAATATAATAGTTCATATGACATTTAACCTCTTAGGTGTGTTTGTAATGCCATATGTATTAGATAAAACATCATGGTTTGTAATAGGATATATAATACTTGGAGCAATAATAACTGGAATAATTTTAAGATACATTTATAAGAAAACAAAAGTGGAAATAATGGTTGTAGAATCAGATTTATAGAAAAAAGATAGGAGATCTCTCCTATCTTTTTTATTTTATCCATATGTCAGCCCATTTTTGAATTTCACTCATGGCTTTTTGTAGCGCAAGACCTTTTTCAGTTAGATTATATTCTATTCTAACTGGAGTCTCTGGATATACTTTTCTTTCAATAATTCCTTCAGCTTCTAATTCTTTGAATCTGGCAGTTAAAACTCTGTCACTTAATTCTGGTATTAAGCTACGAATGTCAGAAAATCGTCTAGGGCCGTTTAATAAACCATTTATTATCAAACCTATCCATTTTTTGCCTAAAAGCTCAAAGGCCTTTTCAAATTTGGGACAAAGATGAGTGTCTCCCATAATTATCACCTCACTATTATTGTAAAACCATTACTTAAAAAAGTAAATAACTTTTCTTAGTTTATTACTTGACAAAAGTATATTACTTTTGATATTATACTTACATAAAGTAAGAGATAATAATTCTCAACAAGAAAATGAATTAAAAGGAGATATAAAAATGAGTAAAGTATTATATATTAAAGGTCATCCATTACAAGAGAGTGCATCAAATTCTTTAACAGTGGGAAGGATATTCATAGATGAATATAAGAAAGTAAATCCACAAGATGAGATTAAGGAGCTAGATCTTTATAAAGAATATATACCGTTAATAGATGAAGATATATTTGCAGCTTGGGGAAGCTTAGCAGCAGGGGCAGATTTTAGTAGTCTTACAGAGGATCAAAAGAAGAAGCTTGTAAGATTTAATGAATTAACTGATGAATTCTTAGAATATGATAAATATGTATTTGCTACACCTGTTTGGAATTTTTCAGTACCACCAATAGTTAAGGCATATATAGATACAATATGTGTAGCTGGAAAAACATTTAGATATACTGAAGCTGGTCCAGTGGGATTGTTAGAAGGAAAGAAACTTCTTCATATTCAAGCTAGCGGAAGCGTATTTTCAGAAGGTCCAGCAGCTGTATTTGAGCATGGAGCAAACTATATAAAGGCAGTAGCAGGATTTATAGGAATAAATGATGCAGAAACATTCTACGTAGAAGGACACAATCAATATCCAGATAGAAAAGATGAGATTATTGAGAAAGCAAAAAGAGATATAGTTGAAGTTGCAAAGAGATTTTAGGTGATAGATATGATTAAAGTGGTTAATGGTCAAAAAGTAAAAGATGGGGCAGGAGTTTCATTAAATAGACTGATAGGAACATCTAATTTAGAAGATGCAAATCCATTCTATTTATTAGATGAATTTAGAAGTGAAGATAAGGCTGATTATATGGCAGGATTTCCAATGCATCCGCATAGAGGGATTGAAACTATTACCTATATGGTGAAAGGTTCCTTTAGACATAGAGATTCAAAAGGTAATGAAGGAATATTAAATGCTGGAGATGTTCAATGGATGACTTCAGGAAAAGGGATACTCCATGAAGAAATGCCGATTATGAAGGATGGAGAGCTTTGGGGATATCAATTATGGATTAACTTACCCAAAGAATTAAAGATGCAAGAACCTAAATATAGGCACATTTCCTCAGAGATAATTCCGATGTTTGAAGATGACGATGTCACAGTAAAAGTAATTAGTGGAGATTTTAAGAATACTAAAGGTGTAGTAGAAACCTTTCAAGAAATTAATTATTTTGATGTAAATATCAAGCAAGGTAAGTTTGTGAAAGAAGTTTCAGGTACTACATTAATTTATGTCCACACAGGTAAAGTCCAAGTATCCTTAAATGATGGTAGTATAGTTAAGGTTAATAAAGGTGATATGGCTGTTATAAATGATGAAGAAGTTGTAGAAGTAAATTCAAGTGAAGCTTCAGGATTTTTATTCATAAATAGTAACCCAATAAATGAACCCGTAGCTAAATATGGTCCCTTCATAATGAATACAATGGATGAAATATTGCAAACAATTGATGATTTTAATTTTGGAAACTTTTAGTTGGTACCCCTACGTTATACGTAGGGGTGTTTCTTTATGAATTATTAACAAATAATAATTATTGACTCATTGTTATAGTGATGATAATCTTAAGATAATAGCTTATAAGATTAAGTTGAACAAAAGGAGTGCTTGATATGAAACTTAGTTTAAAGATTGCAATTAGATTTATAAAAAAGAGTAAAGTTCAAAGCATATTAATAACTCTTGGGATAGCAGTAGGAGTTGCAGTTCAAGTATTTTTAGGTACACTTATAAATAACTTGGGGAAGGACTTAATAGACAAGACGTTGGGAGGAACTTCTCAAGTAACAATTAGAAGTGATAATAACAATAACCCATATTTTAATGAAACTGATGTTGATATTGATATGTTGAAAAAATTAGGAGTATTTAGTGAAATATCAAAATCATTAGATGTAAATGGATTGGTTAAGAACGGAGAAGGAAATGAAGCAGTATTATTAAAGGGAGTAGATTCCTTGTCAGCAGCAGATATATATGGAATTAAAGATAAGTTAGTAACTGGGAATGTAGATGTTAATAATAATGAGATTATAGTAGGTAAAACTCTCTTGGAAAAACTTAAAAAGAGTGTTGGAGATGACCTAATTTTAGTTATGTCTAATAAAAAAGAACTAACCTTGAAGATATCAGGAGTTGTTGATTATGGTGTGGCTGAGTTGAACAAAAGTTGGATTGTTGGAAGTTTAAGTTATATACAAGAAGAGGTAAATAGACAAGGAGAAATATCCTCTATAGAAACAAAACTTGATGATAATAAGATTTTTGATGCAGACGTGATAAGTGATGATCTATCGAAAGAAATACCTAAGGGACTTATAATTAATAATTGGAAAAGTGATAACGCATCTTTACTAAGTGCCATTAGTGGTCAAAAATCTTCGAGTACAACAATTCAGGTATTTATAATTATATCTGTAGTCATAGGAATTGCTGGAGTTTTGGCAATTTCCGTTATGCAGAAATCTAAGGAAATAGGTATATTAAAAGCAATGGGCATAAGAGACAAGAGTGCAGCACTTATATTCTTAAATCAAGGTTTTATATTAGGAATATTAGGGGCAACAATAGGATTATTTTTAGGATTAGGATTATTTAAGATATTTACGGCATTCGTAAAAAACTCAGATGGAACACCTATAGTAAGTGGTGGTGTTAATCTAACGCTTATTGTATTTTCATTTTGTATATTTGTATTAGCTTCATTAATAGCAGCAACTTTAGCAGCTAGAAGGTCACTAAAGTTAAATCCAATTGAAGTCATTAGAAATAATTAGGAGGGATTTAGTATGAAGGTGATTGAGTTATATAATGTAAATAAGATATATGGAAAAGATATAAAGACACAGGCACTTTATGATATTACGTTAAATGTAGAAAAAGGCGAATTTGTATCAATAATAGGGCAAAGTGGTAGCGGGAAAAGTACATTATTGAATATTGTAGGCACATTAGACAAAGCAAGTACAGGAAGCGTATCAATTAATGGTAAGGATATATCTTCCCTAAATAAAAAAGATTTAGCAGATCTAAGAAATAAAGAAATTGGATTTGTATTTCAATTTCATTATCTACTTCCAGAGTTTACAGTACTTGAAAATGTGCTGATGCCTTATGAAATATCAGGAATGAAAGTTAGTAAGGCGGCTAAAGATCACGCTATAGAGTTGTTGAATTTAGTTGGATTAAAAAATTATATGAATAAATATGCTGGAAATCTTTCAGGAGGACAACAGCAAAGAACTGCAATTGCAAGAGCATTAATCAATAACCCAAGCATAGTGTTAGCTGATGAGCCAACTGGAAATTTAGATACGAAGAGTACTAGAGAAGTATATGAGTTATTTAGGGATATTAATACTAATATGAAAACAACATTCATGATAATAACGCATGACAATAGAATTGCTGAGAAGACAGATAGGGTTATAGAAATTAGTGATGGAAGAATAATTAATTAAAAGTGTAAGTTAAAGGAAATAGGAATGAGACCTATTTCCTTATTTTATTAAGTACTAACCTCCAAGGGTAATGTCTTGGTCTTGATACCAATTAAGGGCTTCAAATAGATGTTCTTCCCTGAAGTCTGGCCAATAATCATCTATTATATAAAAATCAGAATATACTGATTGAAGAGGTAAGAAACCACTTAATCTTCGACGACCACCCCAGCGAATTATTAAGTCTATTCTAGATATATCAGAAGAGGCAACTGAAGAAAAAAGGTTAGAAGTCTTTTTACTTGAGTGATTTTTCTTGTTATAGGATAGATCCCAGTTCCAACCATAATTAACTAAGAAATTTATATTTATAAGACCTTCTCCAAAATGAACCCTTCTATTTGCGTAAGGTAACAGTTCTTTAGGAAAAAGAGGCGAATCAGAATTTCCTACTACTAAAAGATTTGCATCTTTATTAGAAAGTTTCATAACAGCATCAACACAAGCTTTCTGAAATGCTTTTGTTTGGACTGCTGGTCTTTTAGTATTATCGATTGTAAAGCCATAGAAAGTAAGCTCTCTAATTCCTAGTGCTAAACAAGTTTCATATAATTTAAATCCAGGATCAATTCCGAACTCATAGCCTTCATGTTTATCCTTATTATTATTTAAAGCCCATCGTCTATTGCCATCAGGTATTATTCCAATGTGTGAGGGAATTCTTTTCAGTTTATTTATGTTCATAAAAAATACCTCCTTATATTGTATATAAGAAAGTATTTCCAATCATCAGAAATATATTAATTTTTTGATATAAATCCCTTTATATCATTAATCATAAATACTAAAAATTTCTTTAAACCTTGAATATCTTCTTTGAAGGTTGATTCTTTACCATTGTCAGATAGATAACCATTTAAATATATACCTAAAAATAAGAATAAAATTCCTAGGTTAATATACATATCCTTTATATCAGCTACAAATAAATCACTGATGCCTATAAAATCAAGGCTTCCTCCATAGAATAACTTATCAATAAGTGAACAGATACAACCAGTAATAAGAAAGATATAGCTCATATCAATCCAAAAATCTTTTTTGGTATTGTGAGTAAAGTATCTATAAATTTCTGTGAAAAAAATTAAAGCCAGAATGTTTAATACAATTAATGCTCCAAAACTAACACCTGCTCCAAAACGAGCGTTTAACCAGGAACCTTGTGTGTTTATAATTGGAGAGAAATATAAAAAGTCTTTTATTAGGGTTATATTATAGTTAAAAAAATTAAATTTGATAATTAACTTTGAACCCTGCTCAATAGTGAATAGAATTAGAAATATAATTAACAGCTGTTTAGAGTTAAGACCTACATTATTTTTTGCTCCTATTGAATATACAAGGAGACCTATAAACCCAAATAAAACAGCGACTAATAAATTCATTATTACTGTATAAAAATCATTAACCCTACCTGTAATAACTTCAAAAGCAAAATATACAAGCCACATTATTGGAAGTATTCCTATTGCAACTAACTTATTTTTGTTCATATAATAATCCTCCAAAACAATATATGAGGATATTATATCATAAAGAAGAAACATTTTAGATATTTATGACACATATAGTAGAAAAATTATAAACATTGAACCTATAAAAATATTAATATAAAATAAGACTATGATGAAAAAGAAAACGTTTTGGAAGGAAGTGCTTTAAATGTTAACAATCTATGCGATATCAGACTCCATCGGTGAAACAGCTGCACAGGTTGCAAATGCTTCAGCAAGCCAATTTAAGGAAGAGGTAGAGGTTAAGAGAATACCGTATGTAAAGACACTAGAGGATGTCCATGAGGTAATAAAGGTTATAGAGAATTCAGAGAATACTTGTATGGCAGTTTCCACTGTTATAACAGTGAATGTTAGGGAATATCTAACCCAAAAATGTGTGGAACGAAATATTAATATTATTAATGTATTGGGACCTATAATAAATGTTGCAGCAAGTATACTTAACACTATTCCGGATTATAATCCAGGAGCCATGTGGAAGACGGATGAAATATATTTCAAGAGAATAGAAGCAATGGAGTTTGCAATGCAATATGATGATAGTAAGGATTATAGAGGGCTAAAAAATGCCGATGTTGTATTGCTAGGATTATCAAGAACTTCAAAGACACCACTATGCATGTACTTAGCAAACAAAGGTATTAAAGCAATAAACATTCCTTTAGTTCCTGAAGTTGGAGTGCCAGATGAATTATTTGAAGTAGATAAGAAAAAAATTTTTGGTCTAACAATAGATCCACTTCAGCTTATAGAAATCAGAAAAAGGAGACTTGATAAGTTCCATAGAATATCATCAAATATTGAATATGCAAGTGATGCTAGAATATTAGAGGAATTTGACTTTGCTGATAGAATTATGAGAAAAGTTGGATGTAAAAAGATTGATGTTACACAAAGGGCAATAGAGGATACTGCATTAATAATTATAGAAGCAATTGGAAGAAATTCAAGGGAAAATTAATACATAGAAAATAAAATAGTATAAGCACATATTAAGGTAATTAATACTAGTAGGTAACTAGAGTTAATTACCTTTTAATTATTTTTAATTATTTTTAATCATTTTTAGATAGCAAAAATATAAATGTGGATAAAATAATAGTGTAACATGTTTGAATAAAGGGGTATTTTTATGAAAATTGGACTTGTTTTTGCTGGAGGGGGAGCTAGAGGAGCATATCAAATAGGTGTTTGGAAGGCATTTATAGAGCTTGGAATAGATAAATATATATCAGCAGTTTCGGGCACATCTATTGGCGCACTAAATTCAGTAATGTTCTTAAGTGGTAATATAGAATTAGCTGAGAGAGTTTGGTTAAATATTTCAAAAGAAAAAATTTTGCCAACTAGTAATTTTGATCTTCTCAAAAGAGGGACACTTATAGCAATTGGCAATAAAAATATGAAATTTATAAAGAAGTATATTCCAACAGTGTTAGAGCAAGGGAATATTTCAAGAAGTGGGCTTCTTGAAATTTTGGATAACTCTATAGACTTTGACACTATATTAAAAAATGAAAAAAGTTGCTATGTAACATGCAGTAAAATGCCAGATCTTACACCAAGATATTTTAGATTAAATGATTATGATATTTCAACAATTAAAGATATTTTATTAGCTACTTCAGCCATACCGATGATTTATGAAAGTGAAGAAATTTATGAAAATAGGTATTTAGATGGAGGAATGGCAGATAATACACCAATTCAACCACTGTATGGAGAAGGGTGCGATATTATAATAGTTGTTAATTTAAACAAAGACTTTGTTGTAGAAAGGCACTTATTTCCTAAGACTAAAATAATTGAAATATCACCTAGAAGTATAACTGATTCAGTCTCAGAAACATTAGACTTTAACGTCACTAATATAAAAAGAAAAATTAGTGAAGGGTACATGGAAACATTTGAATTGTTAGAGCCTATAATGGAGATAGCAAATTATAAGAGGGAGCAAGCACCTAAAGAAACAATAATAAGCATTGGAAAAGATTTACTAGTTAAGTCAAAGTTGATATTTAACAAAAAGACATTAGAAAAAGATGATATAACAAAGAATAAAGAAGATATTAATGGGTAAATTATGTATTGAAATATGTTTCTGGAGGTTTTGAATGCAATGATAAATGGAGTAGTTAAATGGTTTGATACTAAAAGGGGTTATGGATTTATTTCTGCAGATGATGGAAATGATGTTTTTGTACACTTTTCACAAGTAAAAGAAATACAAGGGGACAAAGAATTACACGAAGGTGAGTCTGTGGCATTTGATATAGTACAGAAGGGTAAAGGACCACAAGCTATTAACGTTGAAAAAATGTAATTTGTGAATATTAATTAACTGAAGTAGAAATACACTTCAGTTAAATTAATTTCATAAATAAAAAGAACCCTATAGAGAAGTCTATAGGGAAGGAGTCATAAGTAACTATGTTTATAGAAAACTATAATATTTTTATCTAATATTATAGCTCTTATATGTGTTGGGTTGATAAGTTTTAATATTTGGTGTGTTTTGTAAGTGAAACATTTAATCCTTTAATATATCTTTAAACCAAGCAAAGATGCTCTATAAGAAAAGTCAATCTAGTAATTAGTTGAGCTTTTATACATTCCGTCTGAAGTCTTTTGATCAAATATGAATAGGGTGAAGTATTTTTTTGGTGGTTATAGTTTATTTAATGACTCCTTTATATTTAGGAACTTCTCTTTTGAAATTCAACATATTAAACATACAATGTTTAGTGAGAAGTCCTATAAATATATTGTATGCATAATTTCATTTTAGTATGACATAATATATCCTATAGACGTAGTGAATAATTATGAGTAACTAGTGGATTATAAACAAATAATATGTGTATGTAGAGTATTTATAAGGTGTGTTTTAAAGTTTTATTAAAAAAAACATAAAAAAGGTGTTGACTTTATATTTTACACATGGTAAGATACTACTTGTCCCTAAGAGACACGGGATAAAACAAACAAAATGGTCTTTGAAAATTAAACAGAGGAAATGAAGTAAGATTTAGAAATAAACTTAAGTC
>NZ_JAKGTF010000025.1:0-34589 GCF_022324735.1 Clostridium sp. YIM B02551
TTATCCTGGGTTTTATTTAAATTACTTTCCACTGTCACCATAGTTTGATAATACTCTAGCACTTGGATCATTAACATTACAGCCTTCCCATTCTTTGTTTGGCATCCAGTAGTCAACAATCATTTTTGCTTGTCCTGGATAGTATTTTTCAAAGATTTCTCTATAAAGTAATGATTCTTTTGTAAATGGAGCAGCATGATATTTATATTCTTCACATTTACTTTCAAATTCTCTATCACTATATTGTGCTTCTGCATATTCTTTTAAATAGTCTACCATAGAGTGTCCTACAGCATCACTAAATGCAGCTTTTTCACGATATAAAATATTGTTTGGAAGATAATCACCTTCAAAAGCATGTCTTAAAAGATATTTTCCCATGTTGTATGTGTTTAATTTCTTTTCAGGATCTATAGCCATAACATATTTTACAAAATCTAAATCACCAAATGGTACTCTTGCTTCTAAAGAATTTGAAGCGATGCAACGATCAGCACGAAGTACATCATACATAAATAGTTCTCTAATTCTCTTTTGAGATTCCTTTTGGAATTCAGCTGCGCTTGGCGCAAAATCAGTATATTTATATCCAAATAATTCATCAGAAATTTCTCCAGTTAATAGAACTCTTACATCGGAAATTTCATGTATTTTCTTACAAATTAAATACATTCCCATACTAGCTCTTATTGTTGTAATGTCGAAAGTTCCTAGAATTTTAATAACTTCATCAAGTGATTCAAGAACTTCTTCTTTTGTCATATAAACAACGGTATGATCACTACCAATATAATCTGCAACTTCCTTTGCGTATTTTAAGTCAATAGCATCTTCTGCCATTCCTATAGCAAAAGTTTTAATTGGTTTTTCAGGGTACATTTTTTGAGCAATTGAACATACTAATGAACTGTCTAGTCCACCGCTTAACAAGAATCCTACAGAAGCATCAGCATCCATACGTTTTTCTACAGCTGCTACCAATCTGTCATGGATTCCTTTGCAAATAACTTCTAAATCATCAGTGCAGTAATCTCCTTCTACTTTTGCTATATCAGAGTAGCAAGTAAATTGACCATCCGCATAATAGTGTCCTGGTGGGAATGGCATAATTTTATCAGTAAGACCTACTAAATTTTTTGCCTCGCTTGCAAACATGATTTTACCCGATTCAGAATAGCCATAGAATAGAGGTCGAATTCCAATTGGATCTCTTGCTGCAATAAAAGTATCCTTTTCCCCATCGTATATAACAGCTGCGTATTCTGCATCTAGTTTTGCAAACATATCTAATCCATATTCTAGGTACATTGGAAGTAATATTTCGCAATCACTATCAGAAATAAACTTGTGACCCTTTGCTATTAGTTCTTCTTTCAATTTACGGAATCCATAAATTTCTCCATTACAGATAGATGCATCTCTTTTTCTTGTGAATGGTTGCATTCCACTAAAACTTAAATCCATAATAGCAAGTCTTTGAAATCCTAAAATACCAGAAGGTAAAGTAAGTATTTCTGTCATATCTGGTCCTCTTAGTTCAGTTCTCTGTAAAGCCTCAGCAAATTTTTCATGTTTCATGTCTGTTCCTGTATAACACATAATTGTACACATATAAATAGCCCTCCTACGTATATAAAAATAGCGTCAAATCGTCTTATAAATAATAGGACGAATTGACGCTTATCCGCGGTGCCACCTAAATTACCATTTTGGTCTCTCTTACCAGCTACTACTGGTGCCCAAATAACGCATGGATTACGGCGCGCCTACTTTATCAAAAATATTCTAAGAATAGTTTATTGATATTTCAGTTTGCAGCTACGGAGTGTTATTCAAAAAAACTCTGCCACTGGGTTCACACCATCCCCAGTTCACTGTTGGTGAATATTTTTTTTACTTCTCTCCATCATCGCTTTTTCTTGGATTAATTTTAAACTGATTTCATATCTTTTGTCAATACTTTTTTTATTATTAATAAATATTGTAATGCAAAAGAGAGAAATTATTATTATAATAAGTAAAGTAATAAAAAATTAATACTATCAATTATATAAAATATGGAGAAAAGAAATGAATTTTATAGCAATAGATTTTGAAACTGCAAATGAAAAAAGAAGTAGTGCATGCTCCATTGGTATTGCTGTAGTGGAAAATGGACATGTAGTAGAAAGAATACATCACTTAATAAAACCTATGGAAATGAGGTTTATGCCTATTAATATTGGGATTCATGGAATAAGACCAGGAATGGTTGAAAATGAACCTGAATTTGATGAAGTATGGGAAAAAATTAAACATTATTTTCATGACAGTTTAGTTATAGCACATAATGCATCTTTTGATATATCAGTTCTAAGAAAGTGTGCAGAACTTTATAATATAGAGCTTCCTAGTTTTGATTACATTTGTACAATGAAGCTTGCTAGGAACTTTTATAAAAGCATAGAAAATGCAAGGCTTAATACTGTAAATAATTTTTTGGGATATGAGTTTAAGCACCATGATGCGCTATATGATGCTCTTGCTTGTAGTAATATACTACTTAACATATCGGAAGAATTAGAATGTACAGATATTAATGAAATATCTACACTAATAGGAGTATCAATTGGAAAAGTAGAAGGGGATATATATAAGCCATCTTCAACTAAAGGTAGGGTAGCTAAAACTTCTAATAGAATCAATTATCTTAAAAAAGATAATGTATTGGATAGATTACAATTAGACGCATATAAAAATGAAGTAGTAGTGTTTACAGGAAAGCTATCTTCTATGTCTAGAGATGAAGCCATGAGCTGGGTTAGAAAACTAGGAGGGAGTACTGGAAGTTCTGTTACAAAAAAGACAACAGTATTAGTAACAAATATGAAAAATATAAAAGATATGCGAAGAGAGGAAATGAGTAATAAACTCAAAAAAGCAACGGATTTGAATGCAAAAGGGCATAGCATAAAATTTTTAAGTGAAGAGGAGTTTTTAGGTATCGATAATAGAATTTAAGATTAGTATTTATTTAATTCCTAATAGAGCCTAAGAAAATCATAATGATGGATTTTCTTAGGTTTTTAATATGTTAAAATGGCTATACTTTATAGCATACAGATGCTTGGGTATCTAAAACACTTCCGATAAATTTAGCAACCTCAAGATGTGCTGGATGAGATAGATATACATCAAGAGCTTCTAAAGATTCGAATTTAGTAATAAGAATTAAATCATAGTTACTTTGTCCAGGGCGGATATTTACTTCTACCTGTATATCAATTAGAACGTCTATTTTCCTTTTCATACTTAAAAGTACTTCTTGAGTTCTCCTAATGGTATCTTCCTCACTAGTCTTTAGTTTTAATAATAAATTATTAACAACCATATTTACCTCCTATAATATTTAATAATGAAATGTTAAATGGTTCTTATTATTCCTCCATCAATAATATGTTCACATCCAGTAATATATGAAGCTCTATCTGATACTAAGAAAGCAACAAGTTCAGCTACTTCTTCAGGTTTTGCAGGGCGACCAAGTGGTATACCACCAAGAGAATCCATTAATTCTTGGCGAGCACTAATATAATCACTTTTAGAATTTTCAGCCATTCTTTCAATAAGGCGTTCAGCGGCTTTTGTTTCTGTAAAACCAGGAGCAACTGTATTTATACGCACTCCATCTGAGCCAAACTGTGTAGCTAAGTTTTTACTGTAGTTAGTTAATGCAGCCTTTGCAGCTGAATAGGCCATAGTCATCTTGCCAGGAAGTTTACGCTGAATGGATGAGATATGAATTATAACTCCTTTTTGCTCTTCAATCATAGATGGTAAAAATCCACGGTCTAGACGTACTGAGGAAAATAGATTTTGATTAAAGGTTTGAAGCCAATCTTCATCGCTTAATGATAGAGCACCCTCAGTTGAAGAGGAAGATCCACCTACATTATTTACTAAAATATCTAGCCCACTAAATCTCTCTAAAGTTTCTTTAATGATTTTTTCAGATCCTTCCTTTGTGCTTACATCTGCTTGAATAAATCCTATAGTTCTAGGGAGATCTTCAGGCATAGTTCTTGCAGTGGTGATTACAGCTGCACCTGCATTTACCAAACGATTAACAATAGCTCTGCCTATGCCTTTAGTTCCTCCTGTTACAAGCACACGTTTTCCAATAAGTTCTTTACTAATATCAAATTGTGAGAAATCATTCATAATTAAATCTCCTTTACTCAGTTTATTTATATTACTAACTAAGTATAAAAAATTAAACCTGACTACAATGGGTCAAGTTTAATAAATATATTTAGAGATTAGTATATTGAGACGCCTGGTCATTTCATCTCGTATATTTTGGGTTTCTATTACTTCTAACATAGTACCAAAAGATAAGAGATAGTTATAAAGCCATTCACCTTCTGGCATTTGACTAATTACAGTATAAGAACCATCTTCATTTTTTATAATTTCTTTTTCTTGAAATTCATCATATACACGGTAAGCTCCTTCAGAGGAAAATTTCAAATTAATGTTAATATTCTTGGTATGAAAATCCCCAGCAGATTTATGTGAAAGTTCCTGTGAATCTGTGTGGGTACAAGATTTTTCTGTAATAAAGACATCAGCCATACGTATTATTTTAAAAGTTCTAACTGAATTTTTTTCAAGGCAATATCCTATAAGATACCAGGCTTTATCTTTGAAAAGTAACTTAAAAGGTTCAACATTTCGATTGCTTTTTTCTCCTATAGAGTTAAAGTAAGAAAAGTTAATTACTCTCTTTTCAAGTATTGAACTTTTTAGGAGATTAAAAATGTCTTTCTGCTTCTCATAATTTCCCCAATTAGAGAAATCTACTTCAATCCAATTGATATTGCTTTTATTAAAGAAGCTGCTTAACTTGGAGAGGGTATCATTGAGTTCAGGATAGCCAGTAGCAGATAAGCTTTGAAGAGCTATAAGAATTTTATCTTGTTCTAATTGGGATAGTAGAGATTTATTCAATACATAGTTATCAATAAGTGAAATTCCACCACCTTTGCCTTGAGTTGAATAAACGGGTATTCCAGCTTCAGATAGTGCATCAATATCTCTATAAATTGTTCGTACGGAAACTTCAAAATGCTCAGCTAATTCCCTGGCAGTTATGGATTTCTTTTCTAACAGTATATATATTATTTGAAATAATCTACTAATCTGCATTTTATCAATCACCTCATATACAAGTATACATAATATAATATGACAACGCTATGTCATGTTATATTAATAGTAAATATTCAATAGCATTCTAAGCATGATTTTCAAAAATAATGGTATTGGCATTTAAGCTATTAGATGGTAAAATTCAGTTAGGAGTTCAAAAGGTGTTTTATAAACAGAACTTCCTCAAGAGAATTTAACGTAGATATTTTTAAGATTAAAGTGAAAGCGATTTCGGAAATCTTTAATTAAGTCAATCTAAATAAAAATTTGGAGGAATAAAAATGAGTGTACACATTAATGCAAAAGAAGGTCAAATAGCAGAAACTATATTATTGCCAGGAGATCCTTTAAGAGCTAAATTTATAGCAGAAAACTTTTTAGAAGATGTAATATGCTATAACGAAGTAAGAGGAATGTATGGTTATACAGGAACATATAAAGGAAAGAAAGTTTCTGTTCAAGGAACAGGTATGGGTATACCATCAATTTCTATATATGCTAATGAATTAATTCAAAGTTATGGTGTTAAAAATCTAATCAGAGTTGGAACTTGTGGCTCATATAAAGAAGAGGTTAAGGTAAGAGATTTAGTAATTGCAATGGCAGCATCTACTGATTCTAATATTAATAGAGATAGATTTAATGGTATGAATTATGCCCCAACAGCTAGCTTTAAATTACTAAAAAAGTCATATGACATAGCTGTAGAAAAAGGGTTTGATCCAAAAGTAGGAAACGTGTTTAGTACGGATACTTTTTATAATGATAATCCAGAAGCTTGGAAGAAGTGGGCTAATTTTGGATGCTTAGCAGTAGAAATGGAAGCAGCAGCTCTTTATACAATTGCAGCAAAGCATAACGTAGATGCATTAGCGTTATTAACTGTAAGTGATTCTTTAGTAACAAGTGAGGAAACTTCAGCAGAAGAAAGACAAAATACTTTTACTAGAATGATAGAAGTTGCATTAGAAACTGCTATCACACTTTAAAGAAATATATACTAAAATGACATTAATTAGATACAACTAATATACAATTAATGTACAAATAAAAAACATCTCCTAATTATGATTAATTCATAATAAGGAGATGTTTTTTTATGAAGATAATTAAAATTTAAAATGATATTTGCCTCGTAAATTTAATAGATTGGAAGGTGATTCTTTGATTAAGAAACAAAAGATTTATAGAAAAAGAAAAAAGAGAAGACGACTAAGACAATTTTTTATTAGTCTACTCATAATAATTCTTAGTATATTATGTTTTATTTTATATAAACAAAACAAGCAATTAAAAACAAAACAAGTACAAGCATTGGCATCAAGTAAAAAATCGGAAATTAGTGATAATAAAAATTTAGAAAATGATATAGGTTTATCTAATAATGAAATTAAAAGTGAAGTAAAGCAAGATTCAAATAGTTATGATGCTGCAAAAATACAAGATTACTTATCAAAAAATACAAAAATTAATGATGGTGAGAAAATTGCTTTTTTAACTTTCGACGATGGACCATCTACCACCGTTACCCCAACAATTCTAAATATACTAAAGCAGAATAATGTTAAGGCAACTTTTTTTGTAATAGGAAAGCAAGTAGAAGAAAATGAAAATACTAAAAGAATACTTAAAGACATTTATAATCTAGGACATGCTATAGCAAATCATACATATTCTCACAATTATACAAAGCTTTATCCAAGTGGAATTGTCAATGTACAAGCATTCGTGGAAGAAATAGAAAAAAATAATAAAGTACTAAAAGATGTATTAGGGGAAGAATATCAAAGTAGAGTAATAAGATTTCCGGGTGGACATGCATCCTGGAAAGGTGTAGAGAAATTAGACGAAGAGTTAGATAAGAAAGGGTATAAATATATAGATTGGAATGCTCTTATAGGAGATGCAGAAGGAATTACTAGAACAAAAGAGCAATATATTAGTAGATATAGTGAAACTTTTAATGGACAAGAAAAAGTAGTTATACTAATGCATGATACATATGGAAAGAAGAGTACAGCAGATGTACTTCAATACATAATTACAGATTTAAAAAATAAAGGATATGAATTTAAAACGTTGAAATAAAGTAGATAATATTGTAGAAAGAGTTATTATAAGATATAATGTTCGAGAAAAATATAACTTAGATTATGGATGGATAGAATCACATGAAAAATTTAAAGATAAATGAATTAATTAAAATTGGACTACCTGTAACCCTACTGTATGCTATTTTAAGAGTAGTAGGAATTGGCTGTCCTATCAAATTTTTAACAGGTATTTCATGTGCAGGATGTGGAATGACTAGAGCCTGGATTAGAGTTATTCATTTAGATTTTAAAGGAGCATTTTACTACCATCCGTTATTTTTTTACCTCCAATCTATCTTCCGTTATTTCTATTTAGAGATAAGATATCAAAAAAGATTTTTGTTATTTTAATAGCAATTGGAGTAGCATTATTTATAACAGTATATGTATTTAGAATTATTAATCCGGATGGTATTGTTGTTGATATAAATATTAAAAATGGTTTTATTTATAAGTTTATAAAAATTATAATAAGTGGGAAATAGATATATGAAAAGATGACTAATGTTTAGGATTCATTAGTCATCTTTTATTTAGGATAGTATTTCTAATACCTCTACTGTATAGCTTCCTCCTGGAGCATTCACTTCAACTATATCTTGAACTTTATGGCCAGTTAAAGCTTTGCCTAAATCAGATTCAATACTTATTAGCATGTTCTCAGGATCTAAGTCCATAGTAGTTACTAATGTTATGATTTCTTCATCATCATCGTCTACAAATTTTATTCTAGCTTTGCTATTAATTCCTAGGACCGATTTATCAATACCATTATCATCGATTATTGTTGCAGTTGAAATCATAGTCATTAAATATTGGATTCTATTATCATTTTCTCTGTAATTTCTGCAAGCTTCTTTGTATTCTGCATTTTCAGATCTATCACCATGAGCAGCAGCTACTAATTTTTCTTTAGCTATTTCAGCTCTTTTTACTGTCATTCTATATTCTAATTCATCTCTTAATTTCTTCATATTTTCTTCTGTAAGTAAATTATTCATAGAAAATTCCCCCTAATATATGTTATAGGGTTTTTGATAGGAAACTTAACTTATTCTTGTTTGAAAATGTCGGTTTCTGGACATTTTCAGGCATGAGTAAGTTAATAGTTGAACTTAAAACCCTATATGTTACTATTATATATTATATATAAAAAAATAAAAGTTACTTAATAAATAATATGTAGAAAAAATAGCTTGGATAATCTATCCAAGCTATTTTGAATTAAAAAGATTATCTTAATTTAACAACTATATTTGCTTTACGGCTGTCATCAGTTTGATCAATTACATTCACTTTAATTCCAAACTGAGGTAATAGAAGACCTGAATCAGGGTTTTCTTTAGTAATATAGGTGTCTTTATCCAAGAAATCTGGATGTTTTGAATCTGAATCATCTCTTAGAGTAAGAGGTTCTCCAGGAGTACTATAATCTATAAGCATTTTTGGATCTTTGTTTGTTGAGAAGGTAGCATCATGCACTTGATATCGTGTTTCTGCAATAGAACCGTCACTCCATTTTAATATTTTTTGGTCAGCATCTACAACGCCTAAGAATCCATGACCAGGATGGTCTGCAACTATATTATCACTATATAATTCATCAGCATACCAAACTAATAGTCCAGGTTCATAATTCATAAGGCTTAATCCACGTTTAATATCCTGAAGACCTTTGTCAACCCCTGAGTAGTTTCTTAATTCAAGTAAATAGTATTGGTCTGTTAGTTTTTTACCATCATTTTTACTGAAACCATCAAATGTAAAGTTAGAAGTCCCTTCAGCATTATCAAAGAATGATACATTTCCATTAACATTAAGAGTTATATCATCTATATAGAACCCTGCCATTTCTGCAGCAACATCAGTCCAATAATTTATTTTTAATTTTATCTTTTTGCCAGCGTATTGATTGAGACTAAAGTTTGCATCAATCCATCCATTAGAATTACCTGTAATACCATTTCCAGGGTTTTGTTCATTTGGATTAGTAGTTGTAGTGATATTTCCAGGAATGCTTGTCCAAGTATTGGTGCCATCTTCTTGTACTAAGATAGAGCCATAATCCCAATCCTGTTCAATATCATACCAAGTCTTAAAGTTAAAATCAGCAGTTGTTGCATTTGTTAGGTCTATACTAGTTGTCATAGAATTATTTAAATCATTTCCTTTTCCACTAAAGTATAGGTAGCTTCCACTGTAAGGAGTTGTGATTGTTGTAGCCTTCTTTGGAAGCGAAACTTTAACAAAATCATTATTCTCAGCCTTTATACTAGAAGCATCTAAAGTATATTCCTTACCTTTAGTAGTAAGCTCTGATAAATCAACTAAATTTCCATGAGCCCAATTTCCACCATAGGTTTTTTGGAAATATTGTTTTGCATATGGGCTGAAACCTACAGGTTCGGTTCCAGGTACTTTTCCTGCCCAACTACCACTAGACATAATAGACCAATAGCCTATTGGTTCACCTTTTCCAGAATAATTTATGTCATATTCATCAGGAAGACCTAAATCATGACCAAATTCATGACAAAATACACCGGCAGCTCCATCTTCAGGCATTGTTGTATAAGGATAAGCTGACATATCTGTACCAGGAATTTTAAATGGAACAGCAGAGCCGTTAACTATATCATAAACTTTTGAACTGTGTGACCATATTGCATTATCACCCAAAGCTCCACCACCAGCTTCTTGTCCCATACCAGAGTGAATTACCATTAGATGATCAATTATACCATCGGGCTCATTAAGATCTCCATCTCCATCTAAGTCATAAGGGTCTTTTAAGTCGTAATCATCAAGATTTGCATCTTTAGAAGCATCAACTAAGGCCTCTTTTATAAGATCACGAATTTTTACATTATTGCTAGTTGCACTATCTGCACCATAATAAGCTGCTGGTTGACTAGCTTTGTACCAACCATAAACATTTCCTTCAATATCATAACTCTTACCAGACTGTTGATCATAATATTGTTTTAAAGAAACAAAATTTTCACCATTAGGACCAGCATATCCATTACTTCCAAATATCATGTCTTGATAATGTGCTTTGCTATAATCTTTATAATACATATCAGTATCCTTAGAAGTTAATGTATTATGAGGTAAATCAGGAAATTCTATTAATAGAACAAGAGCCTTATCTTTAGTAACACTTCCATCCCAGGAAGTTTGAGGATCATTTTTCTTTTTCTTTTTATCAGAAGTCTTTTGCAATTTTCCATTTTTAATTGCATCTTTTCCATAGGTCTTTAAGCCCTGAAGTGATTTAGAATCTAATTGTGAAGGATTATTGTTAGATGTAGCTTCTTTTTTAGATAAATAAGCCTTAAGAATTTTATTCGCCTCTTCAGTGGTTGCATTACTTGGAATTGTTCCATTTTTCTTTAGCATAGCTAATAATTTATCATCATTAGCTATAGCTAGGTCACCATCTTTCTCTATGCTTGCTATAGCTTCAGAATCTTGAGGTACTGTATTTGATGTAAATTGTTTAATGTTTAGAGTACCTGTTGTACTTAAAGTTACTACTGCAGCTGTCACTAATCCGATGATTTTTGATTTTAGCAAAATAAATTACCCCCTTTTTTTAATTTGTTAATTTATATTGTAAAGTCTAAACACATTACTTAATAAATTTACCATAAATTACATAATATGTAAATTGACTTTTTAAGATTTAGCCATTATAAACAAAGCTTAAATAAAAAAAGGTGTATTTTTTATTTATAATTATTAAATTCATATTTAATTACACAAATTACTAGTGAATTTTCTTAGGAACTTATTTGACGATTAGCTATTGAAATAGTATCCTAATATTGGTTCGTAATTGATTTTGGTTTTCAGGAGGTACGAAAAATATATGTTGCAACATACAAGTGTAGAAGAAGCTAGTTATATATGTGAATCAAAAAATAAGTGTAAAGAATTAGGCATGGATCCTAATGAACCTAGGATGCCTAAAAGTGTTATGACAGAAGAAGAACTAGCTTGGAAGAAAGAAGATTATAAAGAAATACTAGAGGTTGTAACATTTTTTAGTGAGAAGATAATTAAATCATTGGAAAAAAGTACGCCTATATTAGTGGCTGTTTCTGATGAAAATGGTTATTTATTAGAAACATTAGGTGATGAAGCTATAAAAGGAACTATGACAGAGCTAGGAATTAAACCTGGTATACAATTTACCCAAGAGGATATGGGTACAAATGTTGTTAGCTTAACTCTTGAACAAAATCAACCAATACAACTAATAGGAAGTAATCACTATCACACATTTTTACATGGCACAGCTTGTTATGGGGTACCATTTCATTATTCGGACGATGATAACTTGTTAGGAAGCATATGTATAATGACCGCAGTGATACTTCACAACCCGTTTTTCTTAACTACATTAACTACTGTTGTTAATGCAATAGAGCGCGAACTATTACTTAGAAAACAAAATCGTAAAATTAATAAGCAACAGGAATTATTATATATGGCAGAAAGAAAGCAAAGAGAACTTCTTGAAAAAGATCTTATTATGAAGGATGAATTTATTACTACTATTACTCATGAATTTAAGACACCAATAAATGTAATTTATTCAGCTATACAATTAATTGAGCATGTATATATTAAGTTAATTCCTAAACAAGTAAGGAATCTTATTACCAGTATAAAAAGAAATACATTTAGGCAACTAAGACTTGTAAATAACTTATTAGATATAACTAGATTACATTCAGAACAATATAAATTAAATATGAGAAATGTTGATATTGTGTTCTTAACTAAATCAATTGTTGAATCAGTAAAGGAATATGCTGGGCAGAAAAAGATTAACTTATGTTTTGAAACTAATGTACATAGCAGCAGGACTGCAATTGATGATGAGAAATATGAGCGTATAGTACTAAATCTCTTATCAAATGCAATTAAATTTACAAATGAAGGTGGAAGTATAACTGTTAAGGTTAAGGAGAATACAAGAGATAAAACCTTAGATATTTCGGTTAGTGATACAGGTATAGGAATTCCAAAAGAAAAGTATGAGATGATTTTTGAAAGATTCGGACAAGTCGATAGTAATCTTTCAAGGCAGGCAGAGGGCAGTGGTATAGGATTAACCATCGTAAAACTATTGACTGAAATATTAGAAGGAAAAATAAGGGTAGATAGTGAAGTGAATATAGGAAGTACATTTATGGTAACTATACCTATTAAAGAAGAGATAACTGAAAAGGAAATAGAAATTTTCTTAGATGCAGACAATAGATTGATTAATGCTATTAACGTTGAGTTTTCAGATATATATTTTTAAATAAATTATCAATTAAACTACTTATATGGTTTATAGCTAATTTGAGTGTTTTAATTAGAAAGGAATGCAATTATAAATGATTCAATATTCAGTTATAAGTAAATATAGAAATAAGCTTATGGGTATAGCAATTCTTTGGGTTATGCTTTTTCATGCGAAAATATCTTATACTAATAATGTAATTTCATTTATAAAAAAAATTGGATACGGTGGGGTAGATATATTTATTTTCTTATCTGGATTTGGATTATATTTGTCTCTTGAAAAAAATAGAGAAAACGTACTTAATTTTTACGAAAGAAGAATAAAAAGAATATTGCCATACTACATGCCATTTATTTCAACATGGATAATTTATAAAAAGTTCTTTAATGGCGGAATAAGTATTAGAGAAGCTTTAGGTAATATATTTATGTTCGGTTACTGGATTAATTTACAAAATCAATTTAATTGGTATGTACAAGATATATTTTTATTCTATTTAATATCTCCTATTCTATATTTAATAATTAGTAAAAGCAAAAAATCATATAAAAGCATGTTTAAAATGGTTATTGTATTTTTTATTAGTTGCATTTGTTTTTTTGGTAATTTTAATCTGATAGCTATATCCAGATTGCCCATATTTGTAATAGGAATGTATTTTGCACATAATTATACAAAGGGAAAACAAATAAGTTTAAATAAATCCATAATTTCGCTAACACTAAATATAATTGGTTTAATAAGTTTATATTATTTTATAACTTATAAAGCAGATTATTTATGGAAATATGGATTGTGGTGGTATCCTTTTGTTTTTATCACACCAATATTAATTTTTATATTATCATTTATATTCGGTATACTAGAAAAATTAAAAATGAAGTTCATTCTTAAATGTTTTGAGGCAATCGGAGTATGCTCTTTTGAGCTATATATGATACATATTTTTTTCTATGAAATATTTGATAATTATAAGGTAGTACACAATTTGGGATTTATATTATTAATTATTGTTATTTTTATAGCTAGCATATCGTATCATTTTTTTATTTCTTATATATTAAAACTAATAAAGAAGAATTATAGAAGCTTTGGTTAATAGAGTGTTTTCTTAGTAATAAAAAGATTTAAAGGTTGATTTTTTGATGCATAAATATAAGTTTATAATAGAAATAAAAGTCGCGCAAAAAAATTGTAATTTGCACGACTTTTTTAGTAGATGTCAACAAATGGCAACATAAAACTTAGTTACATAAGTTTCGTGTAATTTCCATCCAGTAAAGCAAATAACTGTATTATGAAAAAAATAGATTTTTTATGTAACGCAAAATTACATAAATGCATACTATAAATTAGATAAACAAGAAGTTTATCAAATAAAATTATAGGGAGAGATGGGATATGGCAGTAGATGTAAATAAAATTAGAGATGAAGTAACTAGTTCTATATTAGGTTATATGGGAACAAGCATAGACCCTAAAGCATTTGCACTAGCATTTTCAGCAGCATTTGCATTAGCATTCTCAAAGGCAGAAGCAGAAGCTAAAGCTAAGGCAGAAGCTGAAGCAGGAGCATTAGCACTATCTGCAAATAGGAATGTAGATGTAGAAAGAGAATTCCACAAACAAAAACAATATAATGAACAGATTAATCATAATCATATAACTCAAAGTCAAAATCAAGGACAAACTTCTAAGAATGATGCAGATACTGAAGCTGAATCAGGAGCATTAGCAGGATCAAAATCAGGAGCAGCAGCAGGAGCTAAATCAGGAGCAGCAGCAGGAGCTGAATCAGAAATAGAAAGACGAACTGACGTAGATATAGAAATAAAAAAAGATAAGAAAAAAGATGGACCTAAGTGGTAATAAGTAAAGCCTTTTAAAGTAGACATAGTGGAGATTTTCTCCACTATGTTTTTAACAATTAAAAGAATTTAATCTAAATATGTTTATAATATATTTAGAATCTTAAGTTTAAGTCTAATAGTTTTAAGAACTTAGCTTAGGAGGTGAAATATGAATAAAGATAATATACCAGATAAAGAAGAGGTTGAAGTTGAAGTCGTAAATGATAAAGAAGCAAGCTTAAGTAGCCAAGAAAGTCACCAAAAGAATATACAAGATCTTGATCAAGAACAAAGTGTTGTTTCTAAGCCATTTCAATTTAATTCACAGAATTTAAGTCTCATACTTGGGGAAGAAAAGAAGGATTATTCAGGTAAGATTATTGGAATAACTTATCTTGATAGGTATAATCAAATAGTACCCAATGTAACTATTCTGCTATACTTTGGGAATGATCACGAGTATCCAGTATGTAGAACAAATTCCGATAGAGATGGAAAATATATTATAGAAAATATTCCACCAGGATATTACACTATAGAAGCATATATTGGCAAGAATTTTGTATATTCTTCTCACTTTATTAAGGTTTTACCTTGTGAAAAAGTTGAGCATTCAATTTTTTTAAAGTATATTAAAAATAGGGAAAGTTATTAGATAGATAAGAATAAAATAATAAATCCACTATGCAAATTAGTATAGTGGATTTTTGTTATTTAATGAAAGGCTTTATGAGAGATTATGGTATAATTACTTTTATACAGGGGTACATAGGAGTTTATCATGGAAAATGTAATGAAGGAATTAGGGGCTAAAAAAGTTATAGACCGGCAAGATATACTTAAATTAAAAGAATACATAGAAAAAAAGTATGTAGACTATACAAAAAAAGAAAAGTTAGATGTTTTAAATAGAGCAGTTCATCAAGTCCTAGATAAAAGCATAGAAGGACTTGAAACTGAATATAAGCACGAAATTAAGATACAAGTGTTAAGAAATACTATATCTGGGGAAGCAGATACTACATCTTTAGCAGATATATTTAACATTTACATATCCCTTGAAGGAAAGTCAGAAAATTATATTAGCGCACTTGTGAGATGGACAAGTTTACATATAAAAAATGATAATTCTAAAGCAGAGTTAGAGCTATTCGATAAGAACAATAATGCTCATGAAATTGCGTTACAAAAGGGAATAAGTGATAATTTATTAAAGAATAAATCATTAAGTGAAGTTGCTTATAATAGTGCACAGGATATAAGAATAGCTAATAAAAATATAATTAATATACTTATTCAAAAAAAGATATTGCTTTCATTCTTAACTATTACAATAATTACGATAGGAATCATAAGTATATATAATATCAATAGTAGAAGAATAAAAGTACATTTAGAAAATACAAGTATAGGAAATAGTATTGATAATAAAGATGTAGACTCAGAGATAAAATCAGATTTATGGAAAGAATCTAATCTACCAGAAGATTTTAAATATAGTAATATTAATAAAGATAAGTTAAAGGAATTTCTGATTAGAAAAAATTCTTTATTAGCTGAAGAACCGTATTTTACAACTGTAATAACAGTATCTAAGGAGTATAACTTGAATCCTTTAATATTATTTGCTGTTTCAGGCCAAGAGCAAAATTTTGTACCTAAGGATGAAGTTGATGCTAAGAAAATAGCAAATAATCCTTTTAATGTGTATACAAGCTGGAAAAATTATAACACAGATATTAGAGATTCTAGCAAGATAGCATGCGTGACATTAATAAATTTGTGTAAAGATAGGCCTACAGATGAGGATGCATTCAAATGGATAAATATAAAGTATTCTGAAGATAAAAGTTGGTTTAAAGGAGTAAATCAAATATACGTAGATTTAAAGAACGAGTTAAATGTTAAATAATTGTAAAAGTAAAAAATAGTACGTTAAAGCCATCATATAATTGTGATGGCTTTTATTTTATCTCATCGATGATTTTTTTCTTTCAAAAATATGAAATTTTTTATCTGAATTATATATACGAAAGTAATCTCATAAATATAGAGTATAGTTTTTGAAATGAGGTTTTTTATATGCATTACTTATTAAAAATATTACATTAACAATTAAAATTTGTAGGATTCGTATTAATGATTCAGGGAGGACGTCATATTGGAGAAGGAAAAAAATAAACGTAAAAAAACAATAAAGGGTATTATAATTTCTATAGGTATTTTGATTATTATATACTTAGGAATGACCATTTATTTTACTAATCATTTGTATTTTGGCTCAGAGGTTAATAGTATTAGTGTTTCTGGTAAAACAGTAGCAGAAGCTGAAAAACAGCTGCCGTCTGAACTTGATGCATATAAGTTAGTGATAGAGGAGAGAGATGGTAAAAAAGAAGAGATTAATGGAGCAGATATTAAGTTAAAGTATGAGTCTAATGGTGGGATTCAAAAGCTAAAGGAAAGACAGAATCCCTTTGGATGGATTTCTGCATTTTTTAATTCTAGTAATAGTAAAATAAAAGAAAATATATCTTATGATAAGGAATTATTAAAAAAGCAGATGGATAGTTTGGAGTGTTTAACAAATAAAAGCATAGTCGAGCCTAAAGAGCCAAGTTTCAAATATGAGAATAATAAATATATAATTATAGATGAAGTCAAAGGGAATAAGCTAGATAAAAGTCTTCTAGAAGAAAAATTAGTAAATTCTATAAATAATATGGATAAGACCATTAGTCTAGAATCAGCTAATTGTTACGAAAAGCCCCAATATACTGCAACATCACAGAAGGTAATAGATACTCAAAACTTGCTTAATAAATATGTATCATCTAAAGTTACTTATAACTTAGGTTCAAAGAAACAAATTGTAGATGGAGCAATTATAAATAAATGGCTCCAAGTTAATGAGAACTTTGAAGTTTTGTTTGATGAAGCAAATATAAAAAAATATCTAGATACACTTTTTGACGGTTTGAATACGGTTGGAAAAGAGAGAGATTTTCATACAACAATGGGAACTACTATAAAAATCAGTGGTGGTGATTATGGTTGGTTAGTGGATAAATCAAAAGAAGTTGAGAATTTGATAGCATCTGTTAAGGAAGGACAAACAGTAGATAGGGAACCTAAATATTCTCAAACAGCTATATCACATGACGGAAATGATATAGGGAATACCTATGTAGAAATAAATATGACAAGGCAACATTTATGGTTTTATAAAGATGGTAAATTAATTGTTGAAGGCGATGTTGTTACAGGTAATGTAAGTCAAAATCATTCAACTAGAGTGGGAGTTTATAGGATAAAATATAAGCAGACAAACACTATGTTAAAAGGGGAAGATTATAATGTACCTGTTAGCTTCTGGATGCCATTTGATGGGGGAATTGGAATTCATGATGCAAGATGGAGAAGTACTTTTGGTGGAAATATTTATAGAACAAATGGATCCCATGGTTGCGTCAATGCCCCATACTATGTTGCAAATGCAGTATTTAATAGTATTCAGGTAGGAAATCCTGTGGTTTGTTATTATGAATAAGATAGAACTTTTATAAATAATAAAACTTCTTCTAGTAATTGAATAACTAGAAGAAGTTTTTTAGTTTTTTATAAGATACTTAATTTATTAATGTATAAGTAAGTTATTAGCTCAATTTAAAACCCTATATTTAAAATATAATTAATATCTTAAAAGTATACATGAAGCAACAACACCTGCTCCCACTGTCCAAAGAATGATGTGGTCACCGCGTTGTATTTTATTTTTTTCAATAGAATCAGTAAGTGCGATAAATGGACTAGTAACTCCTGTATATCCAAATTTGTTTCCGACAAAAGGAAACTTGTGGTCAGGTTCTTTCAAGGCTTCTTGGATTAAATCAATATTTTTCTTGGCGAACTGAGATAAACAATAAATCTTAATATCATCCTTTGATAGGTTATTTCTATCAAGAATTTCATTTATTGAATCAACAGAACTAGCAAAAGCTTCATCGGTATCAAAGTCTATCCATTCAATTATTCTATTATCCTTTTCAGTATGCTTATCTAAGGGTAGAACCTTCGAAAAGCCTGAGGGTGGGAAATTTATATATCCATTTAATGAACTATCAACATAAGAGGAACTATCTATAAAGTCTGATGGATGACTATCTACATTTTCTAGTAAAATGGCACAAGCTGATTCTCCAAAATTAGAATAAGTAATGGCTTCGGTTCTTCTTGAATATCTAACCAACTGGTCAGAGCCGATAACTAATGCGTATTTTATTCTATCATTAGTTTTCATAATTCTGCTGACTTGATCAACAGCAATTATCATTCCTGCGCAATTTCCATTCATATCGTATGCAATTGCTTGCTTTCCTAGTCCTAATGCTTCATGAATTTTGACTGCATTCGTAGGTGATAAAAATTCTGGAGTTGTAGATACAAATACTACTAAATTTATGTCATTTACATCAATATTTGCATTTTGTATTACCTTTTTTGAAGCTTTAATGGCCATAGTTAAAGAGTTTTCATGGAAGTCCTCAGAAATATATCTTGAATCTCTTCCTGTAACTTCAAGTAGCCCTGATATATCTGTTCCTTGCTTCGAAAAATGCTTCATAAAGTATTCGTTTGAATATTTTGTTTCAGGGTGGTAATATTCTATTCTGTTTATTTTTACGTTCATTTCAATCACTCCTACATTAAATATTTCTAAAAATAATATTTATATATCTATATCGTTGGCAAATTTAATTACTTTAGGGATTTATTGTAAATAAATTAGTTTCGTGAAATTACTGAAAGGATTAAAATGTTAATTTATATGAAATATTTAGTGAGGTATCATAAAATATCAAAAAAGAGAATAATATGGTAAATTATGTGGAAAAACATACGAAAATTAACTATAATTAATAAATATACGGAAATATTAATTATAGCTAAGATGGAGGAAGATTAATGGATTATAAAAAAAATGTAGAACTAAAAAATAAAATCATGCTAGTAGGATTTTTGCTATCAGTGTTATTAAGAGTGGTTTTCGATATTTTCTTAAAGACAGATACAAAGTCAATATTAATTCTTATAGGGCTTTCTGTGCCATTAATGTTGATTGCATTAATATTAATAAAAGCTAAATATGTTATTCCAACTATGCTTTATACAATATTTATGTATACAGTAGTTATATGTATAATGTTTTTAACAGATCCAAGTTGGGCAAATTTTATTTTAATTTACTATGGAGTAATATTAGTTAGTGTATATCAAGATTTAAGAGCCACAATATTAGAAGCTATTGCAAGTATAGCACTTATAGTTTATTTCTTTTTAACATATAAAACTACTTTGTTTATTTCGGTAGGCTATGAGGAACTAGTATTTTATGTGTTATACGTTGTTGCAGGTTCAGTTATTTTATCAATTAATGCAGTTATTACAAAGATTGTTTATAAGAATTTAGATGAAGAACAGAAGCTAACAAACGACGCAAAAGCAAAGGCTGAAATGTTATTAAATAAAATTTATGACACCATAAGGACATTAACAGAAGCAAATGAAAAAATTAAAAGTGGAATTACTGTTACTGGACAAATAGCAGAAGAAATAACAACTGCTACAAGTGAGGTTGCAGATAGAGCATCAAGACAAGTAAATATAATGGATAGTATGAAAACTTCAAGTAAAGTAGGAGTAGAAAAAGTAGGAGTAGTTTCAAATGCAATTAAAACTATGGAATCTCTATCAGTATCAACTGAGAATGTAGTTTTAGAAGGTACAAGCAAGGTAGATATACTTTCTTCAGAAATGAATAAGGTTAATTCAAATATTTTAAATGTAGTGGATATGATAAGTGAACTAAGTGAGGAAACTACAAAAATTGTTCAAATTATAAACAGCATTACAGAAATATCAGAGCAAACTAATCTTTTAGCACTTAACGCATCAATAGAAGCAGCTAGGGCAGGAGAGCATGGTAAAGGGTTTGCAGTAGTTGCAGAGGAAGTAAGAAAGCTTGCAGAGGATTCCAAGATTTCTACAGATAAGGTTGAGGCAATATTGAGTAATATATCCCATAAAACTAAAGTAGTTGCAGGTGAAATACTTAAGGAAAAAGAATCTATTGAAATATGCAATAAACATACTGATGATGTTAAGGCATTATTCCAAGATGTAAATATTAATACAACAAATGTGCTTAATCATTCAAAAGATGTTAGTTCCCAGTCAGCTGTAGTGGAAGATACAATGAAAAATACATTAAACTCTGTAAATGATATTAGCGAAGATGTAGAAACAACAGCAGCTGCAATGGAGGAAATATTTGCAGCAATAGATGACCTTAATGCTGGAATAATAGAAATAACAAATAGCTATAATGATTTAGATGAGATTTGTAATGAGTTAAATTCCATAAAACTATAAAGTTAAAATCACCATGAAAATGGTGATTTTTCATTTTAATAGATAAACGTAATTAGAAAAGTTAACATTAGAATTTTAAAGTATACATATTGAAAAATCTCTATCCTTGATATAGCATAAATATATAATATCATCAAGGAGATAATTATGGATTATAGAGTTGAAAAAGATATGCTTGGAGAGAAGAGCATAAATGATGAGAAATATTATGGCATAAATACAATAAGAGCTATGGAGAATTTTAATATTGGAGATAGATATGTAAATATAGATTTTGTTAAGGAAATAGCACTTATAAAAAAAGCAGCAGCAATGGTTAATATTAAACTTAAAAAGTTGGATGAAGAGAAAGGAAAAGCAATAATTAAGGCGGCAGAGGAAGTAGTAAGTGGATTATTTGATGATAGCTTTCATATAAATGCATTTCAAGGGGGGGCTGGAACCTCTACGAATATGAATGCTAATGAGGTTATAGCAAATAGGGCATTAGAGATATTAGGAAGAAAAAAAGGGGAATATGATATAATTCATCCTAATAATCATGTTAATATGTCGCAATCTACAAATGATGTATGTCCAACAGCTCTAAGAATTGCAGCCATAAGAAAAATAAGAAAACTTGCAGACGCTTTAGCTAGTCTTCAAGAGGCATTTCAAATAAAGGAAAATGAGTTTGCAAATATATTAAAATTAGGAAGAACAGAACTTATGGATGCTCTTCCAATGATGGCAGGTCAAGGCTTTGGTGCTTATGCTAAAGCCATAGAGAGAGATAGATGGAGAATATATAAGGTTGAAGAGAGACTAAGAGTAATTAATATTGGTGGAACAGCTATAGGAACAGGGTTGAATGCAACCAATAAATATATATTCATGATAACTGATTTTCTTCAAGACCTTACAGGAATAGGATTAGCACGATCAGATTTCCCAATGGATATAACACAAAATGCAGATGTTTTCGTTGAAGTTTCTGGACTTTTAAAATCTTGCGCAGTTAATTTAATGAAAATATCTAATGATTTAAGATTACTAGGATCAGGACCAAGAGGTGGTTTTAGTGAAATTACACTTCCAATAGAGCAAGCTGGATCATCTATAATGCCTGGAAAAGTAAATCCTGTAATACCAGAAATGGTTGCTCAAGTAGCTATGAGAATAATATCTAATGATAGTGGAATAACCTTTGCAGCTGCTAGTGGACAGCTTGAATTAAATGCATTTATTCCAATTATTACAGAGAATCTTCTAGAATCCTTAGAATTATTAGAAAGAACTGTTATAATATTTAGAGAAAAATGTATAGAAGGAATAGAAGTTAATAAGGACAAGTGCCTAGAAAATTTAGAGAAATCTACAGCTATGACAGCTGCATTAATTCATCATATTGGTTATGACAAAGCAAGTGAGGTTGCAAAAAGATCTTTAGCTTCAGGAAAAACATTAAGAGAAATTCTAATTTGCGACAATATATTATCAGAAGAAGAAATAAATAAGATACTTAACCCATTGGAGTTAACAAAGCCAGGAATACCTGGAAAGTAAGGAGAGTAATAATATGAGTTTAAATTCAACACCTAGATCAGAAAGAGTACATATAGCCCTTTTTGGTAAAAGAAATGCGGGTAAATCAAGTATAATAAATGCAATAACAGAGCAAGAAATTTCTATTGTTTCAGAATTCAAGGGAACCACTACAGACCCAGTATATAAGTCTATTGAAATACTTCCCATAGGGCCTTGCGTAATTATTGATACTGCAGGTTTAGATGATGAAGGGGAGCTAGGAGAATTAAGAAAAAAGAAAACTTTAGAAGTTTTAGATAAAACTGATGTAGCACTAGTTGTAGTAGATGGATTAGTTGGGGTCACAGAATATGATATAAAAATAGTAAAGGAAATAAAAGAAAAGAATATACCAATATTAGGGGTACTTAATAAAATAGATTCTAATGATTCTTATACAGATATGGCTCAAGATATGGCTAGAAAACTTTCAATACAAGTTGTTCCAGCTTCAGCAGTGGCTAAAAAAGGAATTAAAGAAATAAAAAATAAAATAATTTCTCTATTACCACAAGAGGAAGATAAATTTAAGATAGTTGGTGACTTAATTAACCCAGGAGATTTAGTTGTTTTGGTTACACCTATCGATAAAGCAGCACCAAAAGGAAGATTAATTTTACCACAGCAGCAAACTATAAGAGATATTTTAGAAAGTGATGCTATAGCAATAGTTACCAAAGAGTATGAGTTGAAGCAGACTTTAGAAAGTTTAGGAAGAAAACCTAAATTGGTTATAACAGATTCTCAAGTATTTCTAAAAGTTTCTGCAGATACGCCAAAGGATATAATGTTAACTTCATTCTCTATATTATTTGCAAGATATAAGGGTGATCTTGTTGAGATGGTTAAGGGAATTAAAGCCATAAAGAATCTTAAAGATGGAGATAAGGTGTTAGTTTCTGAAGGATGTACTCACCACAAGCAAGCTGATGATATAGGAAGAGTTAAGATACCTAGATGGTTAAGACAAATAACTGGTAAGGAATTAACTTTTGAGTATTCTTCTGGAATGGTATTTACTGACGATGTTAAACAGTATTCATTAATTGTACATTGTGGTGGATGTATGCTTAATAGGACTGCAATGTGCTCAAGAATTAATGATGCAAAGGAGTATGATGTTCCAATAGTGAATTATGGAATGTTAATTGCATATGTACAAGGTATATTAGAAAGAGCATTAGAACCATTTCCAATGGCTAAACTTGAATATGAAGAATTAGAGTAGTATATGAAAAAGGTGCGAAGCAAATGCTTCGCACCTTTTAATTTATTTTTTTAAATACAGTTTCTAGGCCTAATATCATAGAATCAATATCATCTTTAGTAATAACTAATGGCGGTTGAAATGCTACAACATCTCTGTTTAATCCATTTTTACCTATTAAGAATCCAAGATCCTTCATTTCCTCTAGTATGATATCCGTAATTTCAGCTGAATTAAGAGCTTCATTATTTGATTGAATTTGTAGACCTAACATAAGTCCTATACCTCTAACTTCTTGTATAAGTGGAGAAGTTAGGCTTTCAAGTTTATGTCTTAAATAGTCACCCAATTCCTCTGATCTTTGAACTAATGAGTTTTTTTCAATATAGTTAAGAACACTTAAAGCAGTATAGGCTGTTACAGGGGTTCCTCCTAGTGTAGAAGCAGAAGGTTTATTAAAGGACTTAGCAATCTCATCAGTGGTTGAGAATGTTGAAATAGGAACTCCATTTCCCAAAGCCTTTGCAGTAACTATGATGTCAGGAATAACATCATAGTGCTCAATACAGAACATTTTACCAGTACGTCCATAGCCAGTTTGAACTTCATCAACTATTAAGAGTACATTATATTTCTCTAATAATTTTTTTGCTTCTTCTATATAATTTAGAGGATATAATATTATTCCACCATTTCCTTGTAGTGGCTCTAATATCATTGCAGCAATTTTGTCTCCATGGTTCTTCAAAACTTCTTCAAGTTCTGCTAAGGACTTCTTCATAGCAATTTCATAACTAGTAGTGCTAGAATATGGTCTTTCAATAAAAAAGATATTTTCTTTAATTAGATTATCATCTAATCTCCACATTGGTATCCCAGTAACGCTTAGAGTTAAGTGAGTTCTTCCATGAAGACCACCAGTTAAAGCTATAAATCCAGATTTTTTAGTATGAAGTCTTGCTAGTGCCATGGCACCTTCATTAGCTTCAGAACCAGTAGCACAGAAGAAGGTTCTCTTAATATCTCCAGGAAGTATGTTTGAAAGTTTCTCCGCAAGATCGACCATTGGTTGAGTTAAATATAATGTGCAAGTATGTTGTAATGCACTTAATTGCTCAATTGTGTCCTTAAGTATTTCTGGATTTGAATGGCCACAATTCATTACTGATACACCTGAAAAGAAATCTACATATTTTTTATTATTTTCATCAAACAGATATTGCATTGAGCCTTTTACTATTTGAGGTGGATTATTATAGAAGTTTGCAGTTGCGGGAAACATGTAATCTTTTCTTTTTTTTAGTATATTATCAGGTCCAATATAATTCATAATTTTACTCCTTATAAAATTGTTTTAAAAGACAAGGCTCCTAAAGTAAGGCCTGCCCTAACTGGCTGTAAACCTAAGAATAATTCATCGCATTTTGATTTATCTTCTATTGCTTGTTTATAAACTTTAATTATATTTTCTAATTCGCTAATAGAATAGGTTTGTCCCTCGATTCTAAAACTTAGCGGTTTATCGAAATTTAAGCTTTTTAAGACTGGTAATAAACAAAGTTCCTTTGAAGTAAATAAATGATTCTTTCCATTCTGATCTATATATACAGGATTTTCACCTTTATCCGTCATTAATACTAAGATATTATTATCAACGTATTTATTATCAGCTTTCTCAGCTGGCTCTAATGCATCTATATTCTCATAAACATTATGATCTAAATACATAACTCTCATAGGTCCATGAACAATTAATTCTAAGGAATCATTAGAGGAACTTATAAATCTTCCAATTTCATTATTCTTAGCTTCAAAAGATAATGTGAATTCATTAACTCCTAAATTCTTATATAATTCAACTGCCTTATTATTATAAATATTTAAATTGTAGTTTGTAATTAATGGGTACTTATTTGCATATTTTCTTATGGCACCTAGATTAGATACTAGAAGACCATCAAAAAGATGACCTTGATTTGATAAATATTGATCAATAATATCAAATTGAAGCTCATTCATCATTTGAGGCAAATCAAGATATATCTTTGTATTATTTTTATTACTTACTAAATCATTTAACTGCTCAAGAGTAATAAATTTATCTGGACATAAAACTTCACTAGGAAGATAGATTCTATCCACACCCAGTTCCAAACATAATTTAGCTTGTTCATAATTATTTACTTTTACCGATAGCTTGTGTTTAGAAGTGGTATTTGAAGTGTAGCTGCTCAATTCTGATAAAACCTCGTTAATAGCCTTGTCAGTTATTTTTGGTTCTTCAGTTGGCGAAGAGAATACTTTGCCAGTAGAATAGAACTTACCAGTACCTTCATAACGTGTATTTATAAAATCTAATCCTGGTCTACCAAAAGCATATGCAGTAGTAAAATCTCTTTTTCTGCCTTCAAATAATTCTTCAGCATGCTTCTTTCTATTAAAGCCTAAAGGATCCTCTATATATCTATCAATAGCTTCTCCATAAATATTTATTAAATTAACAATAAAGTCAGCATCCCTCATTCTTCCTTCTATCTTAAAGGATGTTATACATGATTCAATAAGTTCAGGGATATGTTCATACATATACATATCTTTAGCAGCTAAAGGATATTCAGTAGGGTAGACATTACCATCTTTTTTTACTTTATAAGACCATCTGCATGGCTTAAAGCATCTACCACGATTTGAACTATTTCCTAAGACTACTGAACTATAATAGCAATTAGCTCCGTTAACTGTACACATATCGCCATGCATAAAGTACTCTGTTTCTATACCAGTTTCGTTTTGTAAGTGTTTAGCTGTTTTAAGATCCATTTCTCTGGATAAAACGACTCTGGATACGCCTAAATCTTTTAAAGCTTCAACCATTTCTATATTATGTACATTCATCATAACAGAAGAATGTATTTCAAAGTTCTTTAAATTATGCTCTTTGCAAATTTGTATAATTGCAAGGTCTTGAACGATGATTCCATCTACAGCAATATCATTTAAATATGTAAGGTATTCTATTGCTTCATCAATTTCAGAATCGTTAAGCATATTATTTACAGTCACATAAAGCTTTTTCTGAACCTCATGAGCTAGATTTAAAGCTTCCTTAACCTCTTCATCAGAAAAGTTATAACCCTTACGCATCATTCTCATATTTAGTGATTTACCACCAATGTAAATTGCATCGCAATTTGAATTTACAACGCTTTTGAATATTTCCATATTGCCAGCAGGTGCTAATAATTCTATTTTCTTGCCGTTAAAAAATCTTGCCATAATTCCTCCTAAAGTATAACTCTTGTATTAATTATATATCTTTTCCTTTTTCTCTAAGAAAATCTAAAAATGCAGACTTACTACTATTAATTATTAATTCTTCAGGCATATCTATATCCTTAAGAATTTCTATAGCAGCATCAAAATTTCCTATATGAAAACATGAGTGAGCATCACTATTTAAAATTATTCTAACACCATGTTCCTTACATAAACTAGCAATTTTTGTACAGGTTTTGTCACTACCAATTCTTGATCTAATAAAGGAACTATTATTTATTTCAATCAATATGTTCTTTTCTTTTGCTTTTTTTACTAAAGCTTCTTCATGTATTGGAAATCTAGGATTTCCTGGGTGACCGATTATATGTACATTGGGATTATCCATTGCGTTTAAGAATGCAGAGGTATTTAGGTCTGCATCATCACTGGATTGCATCACTGGTTCATGAATACTTGCAATAATAATATCTAAGTTTTTCTGTACGTCCATAGGTAGGTCTAAATTTCCATCATAATCTATAATATTTGCTTCAGAACCATAAAGCATTGTTACACCAAAAAGTTCTCTTGGCATTATTTTTATGTTACCAAAATACCATTCATGTGGAGCCCCTGGCATTGTAGGACCATGATCAGTCGTACCTAAAAGTTGAAGGCCTATTTCGCTAGCGTATTTTGCATTTTCTAACAATGTAGTATAAGCATGGCCACTAGCTACAGTATGGGTATGCATATCGAGAATATATTTCATATCTTCAAACTCCTTCCGAAATAATAAATTTTAACTAACCTTATTATATATTAAAAATTGTACTTTTAGAGGTTAATTCACAATTTATACATATCTTTAAATGAAATAATGTGAAAACAAAAGAAATATATAGTATATGAAACTTAATGAATGCACATTACTCATTATAGCAATTTATGATTGCAAATCATAAATAAATGTATTATTTTTATAAAAACTACAATTTTTTAATAAATTTGAGCTACTATAATTGAAAGCATATCTAATAATATATTAATTATTAGATATGCTTTCTGTAGTGTACATATATTTACTTAGTAGTTATTAAGAACTTGTATATCCGCCACCATCAACATGTAGTATCTGACCAGTTACAAAACTAGAATCATCAGATGCCAAATAAACATAAGCTGGAGCTAACTCTACTGGTTGACCAGCTCTCTTCATAGATGTATCATCTAGACCAAATGTAGAAACATAATCAGCTGAATAACTGGATACTATTAATGGAGTCCATATTGGACCAGGAGCAACTCCATTTACTCTAATACCTTTTTCCACTAGGTTAAGTGCAAGTGATCTAGTGAAAGTTACAATTGCTCCTTTGGTTGAAGAGTAATCTATAAGAAGCTTATTTCCTTTATAAGCTGTTATAGAAGCAGTATTTATTATAGAACTTCCACTTTTAAGATATGGTAGAGCAGCTTTGGTAACGTGAAAAAGAGGAAAAATATTAGTTCTAAAGGTGTTTTCTAATTGCTCTGTTGTAATATCCTCCAAGCTGTTTTGGGGAAATTGAACACCTGCATTGTTTACAAGTATATCTAAGTGGCCAAAAGTTGAAATTGTTGTTTCAACAATCTCCTTACAGAAGCTTTCATCTTTTAAGTCTCCAGAAATTAATATGCATTTTCTGCCTTGCCCCTCAACGAGGGCTTTTGTAGCTTCGGCATCAACATGCTCATATAAGTACACAATTGCTATATCTGCCCCTTCTTTAGCAAAGGCTAGAGAAACTGCCCTTCCAATTCCACTGTCTCCTCCAGTAATTAGCGCAACTTTATCTTTTAGTTTACCACTACCTAAGTAGTGAGGATTATCAAAAATTGGCTTAGGATACATAAGTGCTTCAATGCCAGGTTGCACTGGTTGATGTTGAGGTGGAAAAGTTTTAGGCTCATTTTTACATTCAACAGAATATCCGAAATAAGGATAAGAATTAAACATTTATATCCTCCCTTAAATATTTCAATATAAGTATATGTTTCTTATTAAGTCAGAGTGAATATTTGTGTTATACTGTATCATAGGGTTTTTTATAGGAAACTTAATTTATTTCTCACAAATAAGTTATGAGTTGAACTTAAAACCCTATAAGCATGTAATTATAAAAACCATTAATAACAATATAGGATAGGTATTTAGAATGAAAGAAGATAAAGTTAAAGTAATAGATTTAGCTAATGAATTAGGAATATTTCTTAAGGTTGTTACTTCAGTGAAGGCTTTTGAAAATTATAATAGTTTTTTTAATATTTATGATCAATTTGATGAGCCTTGCAGAAGAATTGTTGTATTAACTCCTTTTAATGAATTAGAGGAGGTAAATGACGAAAATCCTGATAAGGATATATTAAAAGGTGAATTAATTGAAGGTAATGTATGGTTAGAAGAGTATCCTTTGTTAGTAAGTCCTAAGGATATCTTGATTGATAAAATAGAAATAGCAAAGGAACTTGCAGAAAAGATAAGAAAGATGTTTTTGAAAAGTCAATAAATAGAGTAAATATGTCATAGAAATTAAGATGAAACATTTTTATTGAAGTATAAATATAATATATAGATAATCATGAAATATAGAGGAAAAATATGTACACAAAAGGAGACTTTCATATCCATAGTACATTTTCAGATGGAGATTATTCGCCAACAGAACTTGTAGTTATGGCAAAAGAAAAGGGCTTAGATATAATTTCTATAACTGATCATAATAGCATTGATGGGGTTGATGAAGCTATAAATCGAGGGAAATTAGAGGGTGTCAAAGTTATTCCAGGAATTGAGCTTTCTACAAGATTCAGAGGGAAAAAAGTCCATGTTTTAGGATATTTTAATGAAGAAATCCTTAAAAATAGTAACTTTAAGAAGGTATTAGAATATGTAAGAAGTAAAGATGTTTTATCATTACAGCAGTTACTTGATTTCGAAGTTAAATTTGATGATGAAAGCATCAAAAATAAAATTTATACTAATTCAGGAATAAAGTTATTGAAATATTTTGGAGGGGTAGCAGTTCTTGCTCACCCAATAAAAATTAAAAATGAAATAGTTAGTGATATACTTAACTTAGATTTTAATGGAATTGAAGCAGTGTATTGGAAAAACTCCAAAATAGATAATGAATATTTTAGAAGTATAGCAAGAGAAAAGGGATGTTTTTATACTGCAGGCTCTGATTTTCATTCAGATAAGAGGGTAGACAAACGACATGGAAAACTGGGAGAGGTATTTCTTAATAAAGAAGAAATTGAAAACTTTATAAATATAATAGAGTGATTATAGGTAGTTCACCCGTGGAAACAGAAGCTTAGGCTTCTGTTTTTTTTACTTATTTAATTTATAGTTTTCACATAATTCTGCGACAATGTTACCACAGATTTTCCGAATTAATGTACTAAAATTAGTATATACTATTTGATAATAATAAGGAGGAGAAAATGGAATTTATAAGAAAGAATGTATTTAATATAATAATGATCATATCAATAATATTATCTATAGGTTTATGTGTTTATACAGTAGGGAATTATACTAAAAATACGGCTAATACCAATAATTATGCTCAAGGAAATTTTCAAGGAAGCGGAAAAAATCAAGGCAGAACGCCGCCAGATGGAAAAATGGGTAACGGAACTAATGAAAATATAAATCAAAACAATGGTGGTAATACAAATAATCAAGCTCAAAGACCACAGTTTCAAGGTGGTAATATGAATAGGGGGATGAGTTCTTCAGGAAGTAATAAGTACATATCACCAATACTTATTGCCTATATAATAGCATTTTTTGGAACATTCATAACTTTATTTACGTTTAGAAAGAGAAGAAGAGTTGCCCTTTCAGATAAGAATAAGAAAATACTTATATATGGACTATTAGCATTAGGATTATTATTGAGAATTTCACTAGGATTATATTCCCAAGGATTCATTTCTGATATTAACTTATTTAAAAATTGGGCGACTACAGCAGCTAATAATCTTACGGGGTTCTATTCAGGTTCCAGAACTAGTGATTATCCACCATTTTATATTTATATACTATTCTTAACTGGAAAGCTTGCAAGTTTGTCTACAATTAATCCTTACTTTACTTTTTTAATAAAGCTACCATCGATACTTGCAGATATTGTAACAGCATTTTTTATCTATAAAATTGGAAAGAAGTATATTAAAGAAGAATTAAGTATGTTGATTTCTATATTTTATATATTTAATCCTGCAATTTTTATTAACTCAACAATATGGGGGCAAGTAGATTCATTTTTTACAATGATAATAGTGCTTGCAGTATATTTAATGACAGAGGGAAAAATTGCATTATCTTCAGTTGTATTTACTATTGGAGTATTGATGAAGCCTCAAGGAATAATATATCTTCCAGTATTATTTTTTGAATTAGTTAGACGGAAAAGTATTAAAAGTTTTCTTGTATCTGGAATATCAGCATTAATTACAGCGTTAATTATTATACTACCATTTTCTATTACTAAAGGATTTACTTGGATAATTAATCTATTCTCAAATACAATAGGCGAGTATCCGTATGCTTCAGTAAATGGATATAATTTTTTCACTTTACTAGGTCAAAATTATACAAGTGATTCCCAGAGTTTTATCTTTTTTAGTTATCATACATGGGGAATTATTTTTATTATATTAATAACATTATTTACTTGGTTTATTTATATTAAAGGTAATAGCAAAATCATTGCGCCCCTAGCAGCACTAATACAGATTGCTGGTGTATTTACTTTCTCCACAAGTATGCATGAAAGATATCTTTTCCCGGCAGCTGCCTTAGCACTTCTAGCATATATTTATATCAAAGATAAAAGACTTCTTATCTTAGCAAGTGTATATAGTATGACAATATATTTAAATACCCAAGATGTTCTATTTAATTCAGGGAATGGTATGGGTAGCGCCCCTTCAGGATTTCTATTATTTATTACATCACTAACAAACGTTATAGCTTTCATTTATCTTGGAAAAACAGCATGGGATATAGCAGTGAAAAAGAGAACATATGAATTAGAAGAAAATAAAGAAGTAAGTTAAAATATAATTTTTAAAGACTCAATTACAAATTAGTAATTGAGTCTTTATTAAACTATAGCAATTTGATTTCTACCACGTTTTTTTGCAATATAAAGAGCAGTATCAGCCTTTTTAATAAAATCTTTAATAGTAATACTTTTATTTGGAACTATTGAAGTTACTCCAAGTGATAGTGTTACCTTGTCAGACACCTTAGAATAAGCATGAGGAATATTTTTGAATTTAACTATTTCTTGAAGATTTTCGCATAGCTCTCTAGCCTTATTTAATGAACATTCAGGCAACACGATTATAAACTCGTCTCCACCATAACGTGCAGCAAAAAAGTTTTCATTTTCAAAAGTGGACAAAATTTTAGCTATCTTAACAATACATCTATCTCCCTCTACGTGACCATAATTATCATTATATTCTTTAAAATAATCCACATCAAATAATACCAGTGAAATACGATTACCGCTTTCTAAAGTTCTATTCCATATATCCTTTAAGTAACTGTCTAATTTTCTCCTATTTGGAATTTTAGTCATGCTATCATTTTCTGACAAGAAGAGAAGCTTTTTATTTAATTCCTTAAGTTGTGCTTGTACGGCGTGAGTTTTTTCTATTTCCTTTTCTAGTTCAGAAGATTTTATTGCATTGTTAATCGCAATAGAAGCATAAGAAGACAAAGATTTTATCATCTCAATATGATAAGCAGTAAAAGCATGCTTTTCTTTACTTTGGATAGACATAATGCCTATAACTTTAGTGTTTATTATTAGCGGGCAAAATATAAGTGAGTTCAATTCTTGATCTTTTTTGTTTATTTTAAAACGATAGGTTTCTTCATCCATATGATTTAGATATTCTGAACTCATATCATTCACAATGATAAATTCTGAATTAGTAATGCATCTACTTGTAAAACTTTCATACTCAGCAATTGATAGACTAGCTTTTTTTCTTTTTTTACCGTCATCAAAAACATCTAAATAATTTACAGTGGAACTTTTTTCATCATATAAACCAATTCCTAGATATGTGAAATCTATTAGGTTTTTTATACTTGAATGAAGTATATCTATTATTTTGTTTAGATTTAAAGTTGAGGTGATTTCTTGTCCTAATTCACTTATTATTGAAATTTTCTCTATAATAGTTTGAAGTGAGTCAGATTTACTTTTTAGATTTTCATTATTAACTATCATTTCGTCCATTCGTTTTTTAATTTTTAAGTTATTAGCTAAATGATTATGAAAAGCATACAAATTTTCTTTTTCATTTTCATAATGCATTTTTGAATATTTATATGAATTTTCATAGTCTCCTAATTCACCATAAAACATGGCAAGTAAGCTAGAAGTTTCAGATATTTTTTCTGTCATATTGCTCTTTATAGCTAAAATACAAGCTTCTTTTAACTTATTTAATGCTTTATTGAAATTACCACGTTCCTTAAGATACTCAAAATAATTTATTAATACGTCAATCTTATAAAAAACAGGTGAGTGATTTTTATTAATATTTAAAGCAATATCAAAATAATCTTCTGCCTTTATAAAATCAGATTTCTTCCAATAGGATAAAGCTAGTAGCTTGTAACAATCTGATTCAGGAATTTTATAATTATATAGATTGAAATATTTTAAAGCAGTATAAGAAAGTTCAGTAGATTTATCATAATCTTCTAATAAATAGTATAGTTCACCTAAACTTAAAAGCGTTATTCCCTTAGAGAAAGAAAAGTCAAACTGCTTATCAATTTCATATGCAGTATTACAATAATTTAGGGCTTCATTATAATCCTGAAGAAATTTATAAATCTCTGAAATATTATTTAATGTTCGAACCATTGATTTTTTTGTAGAAGAATTTTCATCAAATTTTTTATTACTATCAATCAAAGCAGCAGTCTCTTCAGCTTTGCTATAAAAATCCATACTCCGATCATATTCTCCTAATTCACTAAAGATAATACCTAATTGGTTATAACAACCACATTGAAGGTCATATAATCCTTCTTTTATAAAGATATCTAATGAATAATAAGTTAAATCTATAGAGTTTTCATAGTTTCCAGTATTATAATATGCTTCTGATAAAAAGTATTTTGATATTGCGATTCCAAGTTCGTACCCAATCTTTTCTGACATTCCAAGTGTTTCATTAGCAAGGGTTAAAGTTTTTTCGTAGTTAACATATTTTATTTTATTAATTTCATGTAGAAGCAAATCGATTGAATCTCTATTAATAGTATTATTCATATACTAGCCCTCATAACCTAAATAATTTATCAATAATAAATAAGAAAAATATTATATTTAAAAATAATATATCATAACTGTGGACTTGCATACAATATTTTCCGTAAAAAAACATAATTGGTATTTTTATCAACATAAAGGATTAAAAATGAAAATAAAGAATAAATTTGTAGTATTATAAAATATTGAGAAACTAAATAAACCTAATTATTACATTAATATAAAAGCGTGGTAGCTTATTGTCGTTTTTTATATTAAAATGAAAGAAATTTTTTTTATTAATTAAAATTTATAAATATTTTTATTAAAATAAAAACACCTTAAATTTAT
>NZ_JAKGTF010000026.1:0-20530 GCF_022324735.1 Clostridium sp. YIM B02551
CTCAAAAGATTACGTTGACTTAAGTTTATTTCTAAATCTTACTTCATTTCCTCTGTTTAATTTTCAAAGACCAGTTTGTTTGTTTCGCCTCTGCTCTTTCGCAGCGACAAGTAGTATCTTATCATGGCTAAAAAATAAAGTCAACACTTTTTTCATATATTTTTTCATATATTTTTTTATATATTTATTTTATTACTTTTTAATAATATTATACATAATAAATAATATTAACACCTTTATAGAGCCTGACTAACTAACATATAAAGGATAAAGTATAAAGTATAAATAATATTTCTACTTATGTTACATTTTGCGAACAAAATCTTACCCAATTCATATTTTATTGATATAATATAAAAATAAATTACAATAAATGTTTGGAGGTGTCTTTTTTGGCAAGTATCACACACTATATGACATATATAATAATGACCATTAATATTTTACTTGGTACAACAATTGTTGTATTAGAAAGAAAACGACCAGAAAAGACTATTGCATGGCTATTAATCCTTTTGCTTCTTCCTCCTGTAGGATTATTTCTATATATATTTTTAGGCCGCAACTGGAAGCTTCATAAACTTAATGATAGAATGTCTTCCAAAATTAACGCTTTAATAAAACCAATAATCAAAGAATATAAACTAAGCGAATATGCTCCATTAATAGAATTGCTGGCAACCAATAGCGACTCACCAATCTTCCCCAATAATCAAGTACATTTATTTACTAATGGTACAGATAAGTTTAAAGCACTAAAAGAACAATTACTAAAAGCAAAGCATCATATACATCTGGAGTATTATATAGTAAAAAGTGATGAAATAGGAAATGAAATTAAGGATATCCTAGTTAAAAAATCTAGAGAGGGAGTACGCGTACGTTTCATAATAGATAGAGTCGGTGCAAGAATGAAACATTCCTTTATAAAAGAATTACGAGATGCTGGTGTTGATATAGTATTCTATTCATATTTTTTAGCCCCAATACTTAGACCAATAAATACCCAAATCAATTACAGGAATCATAGAAAGATAGTAATTATTGACGGGAATGTTGGGTTCATAGGTGGGATTAATATAGGTGATGAGTACTTAGGGAAAAGTAAATATGGTTTTTGGAGAGATACCCATCTCATGGTAAGAGGTGATTTCGTTATGGCTCTTCAAGCTGTATTTCTGGATGATTTTCTTACTATTCAAAAAGCAAACAATGTCTATTCATTTTACGATGCTGAATTCAATAAATATTTTCCAACAACAAAAGTTAAAAATGATACATTAATGCAACTTGTTAAAAGTGGTCCTGATTCAGAATTTCCTGCAATAATGCAAGCAATGTTAAAAATGATTACGATGGCTAATAACAACATATATATAACCACTCCTTATTTTGTACCTCCCGAAAGTATAATGGATGCTTTGAGAATAGCTGCCTTAGGTGGCGTTGAAGTAAAAATCATCTTTCCAGAACAAGCCGATCACTTTATTGTAAATAAGGCTTCTAGAACTTATTTTGATGAGCTTTTGTCTTGTGGAGTTAAAGTTTATTTTTATGATAAAGAATCTTTTGTTCACGCTAAGACCATGACTGTAGATGGAAAACTTTGTACTTTAGGAACTACTAATATGGATATAAGAAGCTTTGACTTAAACTATGAGATAAACTGTGTAATTTATGATGAAGTTATAACAAAACAATTAGAAGAAATATTTATTGAAGATTTAAAGATGTGTAGAGAATTCACTTTAGACGAATCAAATAATACTAGCAAGGCTGAAAAACTAATTGAAGGTGTCGCACGAGTTTTTTCTTCATTATTGTAAATAATAAATATCAAACCAGCATTCTATGCTCTGAATGTAGGTTTGATATTTTTTTATCTTTAAGGGGAGATTTTTATGATAAGAAGAATATTTCACATAACTTCAAACATATTAATTTTATTTATATTAATAACTTTATTGAATCCTATTGTTGTAACTAAATTTTCGAAAAGCTCTATCAATTCAAAAACTATAGACTCATTATATAAAATAAATAACATAAACATATTTTACGGTAATAAAAAATTATTTTTCAAACATTCTCTCTATCAAAAATCTCAAAGATACTATATCCCTATTAGTGAGTTTTGTACGAAGATGGGAGCTAAATTAATTGAATCACAGGAATACTTTAAAATCATAAATAAAAAAGACTCTCTTTTAATTTCTAAAATAAATAACACTATAAAATATAATAATTTATCGAAACCTCTTAGAGGTGATATATTATCAATTGGCGAGCTTTCATATCTATCCATTTCCGATATCGAGGAAGTTTTTTCATTAATAACTTATTGGGATTTTGAAAATAACAAAGTAATATTTTCTCCAATAGAAAGAGTCCCTGCTTCCGAAAATAAACCTAGTCAAAACATTGCACTTATAAGATTAGAAGATGTGGTCTGTGGAGAAGTTTATTTAGATTCAGTAAATCTTTATAAGTTAAAAGTATTGGGTAACTATATGCAAAAAAGTAACTTAAAATTTTCAGTAGCATGGATTCCACGATATAAAGATCCTTCAGAAGATATTGATAATGATCTTTTAACGAACATTAACATGGAGAATTCTGCATTCATTAATACTTTAGATTATTTGATATATAGAGATGGAGTAATTGGCCTTCACGGATATACCCACCAACATGGCAATGAGAGAAGTGTTACCTCAAATGAGTTAACTAGAGATTATAATACTACTGAAGAAGAAGTCACAAATGTACTTAAATCGTCTATTAAAACAGCTAACTTACTAAATATTCCTTATAACTTTTTTGAGACACCTCACTATGAAGCTACAGCAAATCAACAAAAAATAATTGAGAAATATTTTGATTATATTTATGAGCCCTACGTAGGTAAGTGGAATAAATCTCCTATCTTGAGTGAGAGGAATCATCATACTTTTTATATCCCAACTCCTCTTAGTTATATTAAAGATTATGATGTTGCTCCTTTAATTAAAGAACTTAATAAAAAAAATACAAATATACTTAATAGTTTTTTTTATCATCCTTGTAAAGAATTCGATTTTATTGATATATATAGTAACTATCAAGGGTTTATCTTGTTCTATTATTCGACCAAATCTCCTTTAAACATAATTACTAAAACATTGAAAGAAAATAACTATGTCACAATCAAAATAACTGATATAAAGTAGCTAAGGAGTATACCTCAATGTATTAATATTATATTCCTTAGTTATTATTCTTTATCTTTTAACTTACCATTCTATACTCTCAACAATAATTATTTATTTTATTTTTTTAAAATTGCATTAATATCAATTAATTTTATGAGTAAACAAACATTTTTTTCGATATTATCTAAAATTTCTACATTTAATACTTTTCCATATATTGCTGAAATTAATTTAATACATTATAATTAAATAAAAATATACATTAAACTTATATATCATGTAGAATATTGTATTAATTTTGTAATTGGATGTGATAATTATATTAGTTAAATTTCTATTTATACAAATATTAATAATTATTATAAATTTAATTATTTATAAGTTCGTGATAAATATTATTAATACCTTTTTACTAAAGAAGCAATATGTATTGAAGCAAAGGTACTTTAATATCTTTGCCTTGTTATTTTTTTTAATTTTATCATTTGCTTTAGGACAAACAGTAGTCTATAGATTTATCTAAAATGCAGCCCATATTTATATGAGGGCACATCTACGTATCCTAATTATTACAATACTTAAAAAGAGGAGATTTAAACATGTCAAAATTTATGTCTGTGTTGGAAAAATTAAATGTCATCGAAAAGGTTGACAATGAGGCTTCTATTGATTTTAAATCATCAATTGAAAATATTGAAAATCATAATAACGATGCAGAAATCGATGGAGGAGTTGAAAATATGGTTTTAGAAATGGATGAGAATGTTCCATCTGAAGTTACAAATTACGAAGGTTCACTGGAAAACATATCAGAATCTACAACTAATACTAGTAATGAAACTATTGATAAAAACTTTATTGTAGATGACATATATTCAATGTATTCTATAAACTCTAGCAATTCAAATACAATCTTTACGCTAGGGAAATTTATAGATGCAATACCTGAAAGCTTACCATCTGATGTAAGAAAAGAATCTGTAATTAATATCATTAATGCTGCTAACTCTAACCTTAATGATCTTTTAAATGATGGGAAAACAAGATTAGATGTATTAAATAAATTTTCAGAGAAATATCAAAAAACAATTAATACAAGTATTGCTGAATATAAAGCAGAAATAGATAAATTAAAAGACTTAATTTCTTCTTACGAAAATCAAATAAAATCTAAAGAGACCATGTTAGATGAACAAAATAATATTATAAAATTTGAAACTCAAAAATTAACTAATATCTTTAATTTCTTTAAATAGAATATTGGGATGTAATTAATTATGAAACCAAGTTATAAAATTACCTCCCAAGGGAAGTTATTTATTCTCGGATTAGTAATGTGTTCCATTGGAACTTTATGTGGTTTCGGCTATAGAATATACACTGAAAATAAAAAATGGGATTCACTTATCTATCCAGGCATAAATATTGGGAATATGAATTTAAAGGGCCTTACTAAAACTGAAGCTTTACATAAAATCAACACCAAATACATAAATTCATCTAACAGTACTAATATTAATATTAAATTTAAGGATAAGATTTTTACAATTGAATCATATAAACTTATAAAAGATACATCATTGTCTTCTACTATTGATCAAGTGCTAGCATATGAAGATAACTTATCACCTTTAGAAAAGCATAGATTAATTTCTAACCAAGATACTCACGAATTTCAAATACCAGTTACTATTAATGAAGACACGCTTCTGAGTTTTATTAATGGGATTGAAAGTCATATTGATACAGCCCCTCAGAATGCCAAAATAAGGCCAGTAGTAGAAAGAAAATTGCAAATAGAAAATGAAGTCCAAGGTTATACCCTTAACAAGGAAGAATTAAAGAAATCTATAACTAAAAGTTTATCTTATCTTCCAGCTGAGGATGTTACTATAAGTGCACCGGTTAAATTAACAAAACCGAGTATTTCATCTGAAAACCTCTCCGCTATCAATGCTTCTATTTCATCTTTTTCAACCGACTATTCAACCTCTTCTTTTGAGAGGGCAGCAAATATTGAGTTGGCAGCTAAACTGATTAATGGCAGAATTCTTTTACCTAACGATATTTTTAGTTTTAATGAAATTGTTGGAGATAGAACAAGGGAACGTGGATTTATGGATGCTCCAATTATTGTTGGTAATAAAGTTGAATCCGGCCTTGGAGGTGGTATTTGCCAAGTAACCTCTACCTTGTATAACGCTATCTTGAACTGTGGCATTACCCCTATAGAAAGACAAAATCATAATTTACCGGTTTCCTATGTTGCATTAGGAACGGATGCAACTGTTGTATGGAATAGCATTGACTTTAAATTTAAAAATACCCTTGGATATCCTCTATTAATAGAGGCGAACTCAACCAATAGAACTTTGTATATAAATATTTATTCAAATTCCAGTCTATTAAATAAGAAATATGTAATTAAGAATGATGTATACGAACGTATACCTTCAACTATAGAGCTGATTAATGACCCATCACTTCAAACTGGTAAGCAATATACTATTAACCAAGGTAGTGATGGTTATAGAGTTAGAGTGTTTAGATACACTTATGAAAATGGAACATTAATAAATACAGAAACTTTATCTAGTGATTACTATTCACCAACCCAAACAAAAATAAGGGCAGGAAATAAATAATCATTAATCCTGTCTAAAATACGAAAAGCAAAACTATGTAAAGTATAGTTTTGCTTTTTATTGATTTAAATTACTTAATTACTAGCTTGTCTCCTTCTTGAGATGAGTGTGCTTATTAAATAAGCTAATAATCCTCCACATGTATCAATTAATACATCTCTAATTGCAGCAGTTCTGCCTGGAATAAATATTTGATGGAATTCATCCGAACATGCATATAGAAATACTATAAGTAAAGCAATATTTCTTGATTTCCATTTGTTAAAATACGTCTTAGTTAGATTTAATGCTAACAGAAATAATATAAAATATTCTGAGAAATGCGATGCTTTTCTAACAGCAAAGTTAGCTAAATCTCCAAAAAAACTATCTAATCTTAATCCTAGCAATTTAAAAATATATATTACTGCATGACTTTGCTCATCTGATACATTTCCTGGCAACTGAGAAAATATAAAAATTATTATCATCCAAATAATTAACAGTGCCCATCTCAATGTTCTCTTGTTATTTTTCATATATTCATCCTTACTTTAGTTTTCTCATTATGTTATATCTATCAATCATGTAATAAGTAAATGCCAAAGATAATAAACCTACACCGATAAACCTTGTAGCATTCTTTATTACTATAATCAAAAGAATACCTATACTCATTACTGCTAAATCTAAATAACAAACTTTATTATCTTTCATTTAAATTACCCCCAAATAAAACTTAAATACATTTCTTCTACTCATTATATAACTTAAAACAAAAAAGTTTTATTAAATTAACCTTAAATAAATCTTATATTATATAAACATATTAAATCTTTTATATTCTAGGGGTATAACTATAGTTATTCTTATGCTTTTCTATAAAGCTCATAATACTTTTTTGCAGATAAGTTCCAGCTATTGTCTTGAAGCATTGCATTTTTTTGAACTAAATTCCATACTTCTTTATCTTTATATATTGTTAATGCTCTATCTAATGCCTCTATCATATCTATTGCTGAATAATTCTTAAATGCAAAACCATTCCCTATGCCTGTTAGATTATTAAATTCTTTTACAGTATCTTTTAATCCACCAGTTTCTCTAACTAATGGCAAAGTACCGTATCTCATAGATATCATCTGTGTTAGCCCACAAGGTTCAAATTTAGATGGAATTAAAAATAAATCTGAAGCTCCATATATTCTACTAGAAATACTCGTATCAAATTTTAATATAACTGCTAATCTCCCCTTATATTTCTCAGATAAGATTTTTAAAGATTCCTCATATATAGTTTCTCCAGTTCCTGCTATCACTAATTGAATATTCCTTCTCATTAATTCATCTATATTTGAAATTAGTAATCCTATTCCCTTTTGTTCCGTTAATCTACTTACTAACGAAACTAACGGGATTTCACAATTTACTTCAAGATTTAATTCCCTTTGCAATTCAATTTTATTTTCTCTCTTTAATTGTATGGAATTAATGTCATATCTCCTAAATAAATTACTATCCTCTTCTGGATTAAAGACACCATAATCAATCCCATTTAATATTCCCTCGAAATTTTCACCTTTATCCTTAATATATTTGCTTAACCCAAAGCCATTATGCTCTTCCTTTATTTCTTCAGCATACGAAGGACTTACTGTAGTAACTTTGTCAGCATATTTAATTGCCCACTTCATCATATTTATTCCTTCATTATTTTTAAGTTCATCCTCTTTATAATATTTTTCCTCATCTATACCGAGCATCCATAACATATCTTTATGACATTGCCCTTGATACATAATATTATGTATGGTAAATACAGTTTTTATAGATTTATATTTATCATCTTCTTCATAATAAATCTTTTTTAATGGAATAATTAATGATGAATGCCATTCATTACAATGAATTATATCAGGAGTAAAATCCTCAATATATTTTATGCTTTCTAATACACCCTTTGAAAAAGCAATGAATCGTTCTTCATCATCTCCATACCCATATGCTCTTTCTCTATAAAAATAAAAAGGGTTGTCAATAAAATAATACTGAAGTCCATCTTCTATTACACTCCAAAGAGAGCATTCAATTGTTTTCCACCCGATATAAGTTTTAAACCTTGCAACAAACTTTAGTTTCTTTTTCATTTTTTTAGTGAGTTTATATTTAGGCATGATTATCCTAACATCAACTTCCATTCCTTTTAGGGCTTTAGGAAGCCCATGTGCAACATCACCTAAGCCTCCTACTTTCATAAAAGGATATGCCTCTACAGACACAAATAAAACCTTCATACTTCACACACCCAATCTAGAATTTAAAAAATTCTTTCCTTTTCTATCGTTAATGGGAACTTTTTTGAACCCTTTATTTCTTCACCTTTTTCTATAACAACATTTTTATCAACCACTACATTTTCTAAAATAGCCTTAGGTCCTATTTCAGCATTTTGAAGTATTATGCAATCCTTAACCCTTGCACCTTTTTTTATTTTCGCCCTTCTAGATATAATACAATTTTCAACTGCACCTTCAATGTAGCACCCATTTGCAACTATTGAATTAGTTACATTACTATCTTTTGTATATTTAGTTGGGGCTTCATTTTTACTTTTTGTATAAATAGGACCATTATCAAAAAATAATTCATTATTAACTCTAGTGTTTAAAAGATCCATATTACAATCATAATACATCTTCAAAGAATTAATACAGCTTAAATATCCTTTAAACTCATAAGCTTGTACATTGTATTGATTAACCCTGGAGGTTATTGAATTTTTTATTTTTCTGCAAGCTCCACTTTTTATACAATCATATATTAATTCTATAAATAAGCTTTTTTTAAGTAAATACATCTCCATAAATATATTTGCTTCTTTTTGGGAACCTATATTCTCTCCAATACTCATAACTTTATTATTTTCAGATAAATCAAGTATACTGCAATTAATAAAATTCTTGTCAGCATTATTAACCTTTTTATATATAACTGTTATATCAGAATTATTTTCAATGTGAAAATTCATTACTTCGTTATAATCTATATTACAAATCATATAAGAGGGTGCCATTAGCACATACTCTTGTCTGCTTAACTTAAAGAACTCAATATTGTTAGCAAATATATGAACGTCATCATATATTGGATTTTCATGAGAAAAATTAAATACCCTAAGTCCATCAATTTTTCTATTTAAGTCCCATGGGTTTCCACTATTCACATGATCCACTAATGATCTTGAATTGTTTCTGGTAAATACACCTATATTAGAAATTCCTGAGTTTGTCATATTAGATAATATGAAATCAATGATTCTATACCTTCCTGCTATTGGAACTGATGCCAATGGCCTATTTCTTGTTAGTTCTCTTATTCTATCTTCCCTCTCATCTAAATTAATGATTCCGATACAATTCTTCATAAATTCACAGCTCCTTTACTCAATTATAGAACCACTTTTTATATCTTCACTTGGAGAAACTACTTTTACTACCTTTCCATTCCCAATCTTCGAATCCCTTCTTATCACTGCACCATTTCCAACTATAGTTTTATTAATTACAACATTTTCTCCAATCTTTGTGTTCGGAAATATAACTGAATCTTTAACTTTTGCATTCTTCCCTACAGTTACCCCTGGAAATAGCACAGAATTTTCAACTTCTCCATTAATTATGCACCCTTCTACAACTAGTGAAGACTTGATTTTAGCATTTGCTCCTATATATTGTGCCGGTCTTACTGGATTTACTGAATATACCTTCCAATTATCATCATGGAGATTTAATTCATTATCATCCTTTAACATATCCATATTTGCCTCCCAAAGGCTATCTATAGTTCCTACATCCTTCCAATATCCTTCAAACGGATACGCAAACATCTTCTTTCCATCCTCCAGCATCCTTGGAATTATATTCTTTCCAAAATCATTTGACGAATTCTTATCTTGCTCATCTTCTTTAAGATATTTTTTTAACTCTTTCCATTTAAATATATATATTCCCATGGATGCTTTTGTACTTTTAGGATTCTCAGGTTTCTCTTCAAATTCATATATTGATAAATCCTCATTGGTATTCATAATTCCAAATCTTGAAGCCTCATATAACGGCACATCTATAACTGCTATTGTTACATCTGCTCCTTTATTCTTGTGAAAACTTAGCATTTCATCATAATTCATTTTATAGATATGATCTCCAGATAGTATTAGTACATATTCTGGATCATAAGTATCCACAAATGCTATATTTTGATAAATAGCATTAGCAGTTCCTTTATACCAGTTTGCTCCCCCTTCTCCTTGATATGGTGGTAAAATAAACACTCCACCCTCTCTTCTATCTAAATCCCATGGTTCACCTATTCCTAAATGTGAATTCAAAATAAATGGTTGATACTGAGTTAATACCCCTACTGTATGAATACCTGAATTAGAGCAATTACTTAATGTAAAGTCTATTATTCTATACTTTCCTCCAAAAGGAATCGCAGGCTTTGCAATCTTCTTTGTTAATACTCCAAGTCTCGAACCTTGACCACCTGCTAATATCATGGCTATCATTCCATTTCTAACCATTACTACACCCCTCTCATATTCTAATTCTCAAATTAACCATATCCATTTTATTCCATATTTATATACTTATGATACTATAAATTTAAGTAACTTTACATATATATTTATCTATTTACTCTAAACTTAAAAAGAGTACTATTAATATATAGTTATGGTTTTACCAATTACTTATATATAAATTAGCACTCATAAGAAGTCTTATTGGAAATATATTATCTTAAATCTTTAATATATATCTCTACAGTTTTCCCAATAATAGAACTAGAAATTATCTAACTAATTTCAGTTAAAAACTTAGACACATAAGCTAATGATTCTTCTATTAACTCTTGGCCATTTTCTACTTCATCAATCTTTTTCTCTAAAGAGAAGATTTTTTGGTCTAATGAGACTATTCTATCTTTTATATTATTTAAAACTCTACTTTCATAATTTATCTGAGTTCCTTCTTCATCTAAATACACAATTTCAGGTGGATTTCCGCACTCAATGCATTTTAAATAAACACCTTCTTTTTCTGTATCTCTAAAAACTTTAAATGTATCATTATTACAATGAGAGCATTGAGATAATATAGTGTAGTCATAATAGCTTACATCTATATCATATATACTTTTACACTCTTTACATGTTAGAAGCAATTTATCATCTTTGCTTTCTATATAAAAGCTATTTCCGCTACAACCTTCTTTTTCACAGACAAAAGTTCTTATCATACAAACACCTCCTAGATATTTAATATGATTCTATAAATAAAAATATGACCAAAAAATATTGTTTGGAATTAAAATAGTAATAATTTTACAAAACAAAAGAGTCAGTAATAATACTGACTCTTTTTATAGGTGAATTTTAATGGAGGATATACTTAATGGATTAACTAATAACTTCTAAAGCATCATCCACAAAGTACGGTAATTGAAAATATTTGTGAGAATTAATCAACATTTTATATTAAATAATAATCTATATTGATTAATATAATTATACTGCTATTGATAATTAATTTCAATTCTTTTTTTATAATTTACTAATATTTTTTTAGACTCATTCTTTAATACTTAATATAAGACCCTCCAACGGATTTATTCTTACTATACCATCACTTGCATTTATATCTTCGCAAGTTAATAAATCAACTACTTTCTTTTCCTCTATAAATTCTTTAATAACTATCTTTTTAGATTCATTATTACTCCTATTTACTATGATAAATAACTTTTCTTCTGCCAAACCTCTTTTATAACAGATGACATCTTCATCACAAGTAATAAATTCCAAGTCTCCGCATTTTAATATAGAGCTGCCATTTCGAATTTTTATAATATCTTTATAAAAGTTCAAAATATCCTTATCTTCCTTTCCCCAAGGATATGTTTTTCTATTCAAGGGGTCTTCCTCTCCTTTAAGCCCTACTTCATCTCCATAATAAATTAAAGGAACTCCTACCATAGTCATCTGGATGATTACGCACAAATATAATATTTTTTTCTCCTTAACTTCAGTTAGTATTCGTTTGGTATCATGGGTTCCTATAAGATTCATGAGTGAATAGAAATTTTCAAGAGGATAATTTTCTTTTAAACTCATAATTCTTCTTTTAAATACTTCTGAATTAATTCTATTTGTAAAGAATTCAATAATATTCTCTCTTAGAGGATAATTTGTAACAGAATCTAGTTCATCTCCAAGAAAATACTTTCTCTTATTCCCATAACTTATTTTGTTTGAGGCATCCTCCCATACCTCTCCAATCACAACACTATCTGATTTTTCTTTCCTCACTCTTTCTTTCAATAGTCTTATAAATTCATCTGGTAACTCATCTGCAACATCTAATCTCCAGCCACTAACACCTATATTCATCCACTTACTTAGTACTGAGTCTTTTGAGTTCACAACATAATCTACATAGTCTGGATATAGTTCATTTACATTGGGTAGATTGCTAAACCCCCACCAGCTATCGTAACTATCAGGAAATGACTTGAAACTATACCAGTTATAATACTTAGAATACTTACTTTGATATGCTCCTAGAGAATTATAGTTACCATACTTATTAAAATAAATACTATCTGCACCAGTATGAGAAAATACTCCATCTAATATTATTTTAATTCCAGAATCCGCAGCCTTTCTACACAGTTCAGCAAATATACTTTCGTCACCATACATCTCATCGATTTTCTTATAATCACCTGTATCATATTTATGATTTGAAGTTGCCTCAAATATGGGGTTAAAATATATTGTGTTTATTCCGAGATCTTTCAAATATGGTATTTTGCGAATTACACCTTTTAGGTTACCTCCATAGAAATCCCATCTAGTTATATCTCCTTTAGCATCTCTTATATACATGGGATCATCATCCCATCTCCCATATAGAAAGCTATTTTTTTTAGGATTTGAAATTACACCATAATCATTTCCATTGAAAAATCTATCAACAAAAATCTGATATATTATTCCTTCTTTAAACCAAGCAGGTATCTTATTCTCTTTATACACTGTAATCTGGTATGTCTTAGGATTATCTAAATAGACTTCTCCAACTCCCCCTAGTTGCTGTACATTATTACCATAAAAGTACACGCTATAATCAAAGACTACTGAAAAATAATATTGATAGACTCCTTGTTCTTTTAAAGTTATCTTCGTATAATACTTTTTATTATTATTAAAATTCTCTATACTATTAATCATTTTTATTTTTTCTGTTGTTCCGTTGAAGTAGATTAGTTCCAAAAACACTTCTTTAGCCTCGCCAGTAGTTTCAAGTAGTAAAAAAACTTCACTATTTATTGGTACTGCTCCAAATGGTCTTCTATAACAATTATTCTGCGAATCATGATATATATACTGAGTACTCATCTTATTCCACCTCATAGATTCTTATAGAGAAAACCGGAACCCCATATTCCAGTAGCATATTCTTGAATTGTTCTATCACTAGAGAATATTCCAGAATGAGCTATATTAACTGCAGCCATACTCTGCCACTTAGATTTATTTCTGTATAATTCATCTACCTTCTCTTGCGCATTCATATATGAATCAAAATCTTTAAGCACAAAAAATTCATCATTATAATCAAGTAAATCCCTATATATTATTCTAAATCTCTCTCTATCTTGATCATAAAACCCATTAACAAGTTGTTCAGTTACATTAATAAGCCTGTTATCTGAATTTCTTACTGCCCAAGAAGAGTATCCTCCATTCCTATAGTAATTTACAACTTCTTTTTCAGTTAGCCCAAATATTATAATGTTCTCATCACCAACTTCATCTCTTATTTCAACATTTGCTCCATCCAATGTTGCTATAGTCACTGCCCCATTCATCATAAACTTCATATTGCTTGTTCCTGATGCCTCTTTTGTTGTTGTTGAAATCTGTTCACTCAAATCTGTTGCTGGGATTATTAATTCTGCTAATGAAACATTATAATTCTCCATAAAGATAACCTTAAGTTTATCATTTATCCTTTTGTCATTATTAATTTTTTTGCCTATTGCATTAATCAGTTCAATTGTCTTTTTGGCTAAATAATATCCTGGTGCTGCTTTTCCTCCGAAAATAAATGTCCTCGGTGGAATATCTAAATTAGGATCACCTAACAATTTATTATAGATTCCCATAATTCTAAGTGCATTAAGAGTTTGTCTTTTATATGCATGAATTCTTTTAACCTGTACATCAAATATTGAATTTGTATCAACAATTATACCTTGTTGTTCTTTAATTTTTTTAGCTAATCTTTCTTTATTATTCTTTTTAATTTCACTTAGCTTTTCTTGTACTACTGCATCGTCCTTAAATCTTTTAAAAGCCTCCATGTCTGTAGGATGCTTTATCCAGCTATCACCTATAGTCATCTTTAATAATTTAGTAAGCTCAGGATTAGACTTTATAAGCCATCTTCTATGAGTTATACCATTAGTTTTGTTATTAAATTTTCTTGGAAACATATAATAAAAATCTGACATTTCCTGTTTCTTAAGAATTTCTGTATGAAGTTTGGCCACGCCATTAACACTATGACTTCCTACCACAGCCAAATGAGCCATCTTTACAAAGCCATCTTCAATAATAGCCATTTTATGAATTTTCTCTTCTTGATAAGGGTATCTATTATTTAATTCTTCTCTAAATCTCCTGTCAATCTCTTCAATAATCATATAAATTCTTGGAAGTAGTTTTTTAAACATGTTAACTTCCCATTTCTCTAAAGCTTCTGCTAATATAGTGTGGTTTGTATATGATATTGTATTAGTAGTTACCCTCCATGCATCATCCCAAGAGAAGTTCTCTTCATCAATTAAAATCCTCATTAACTCTGGTATTGCCATAGTTGGATGAGTATCATTTATATGGATTGCTATTCTATCATTTAATAAATATAAATCCCCAATATGCTTCTTGTAATGCCTAATTATACTTTGTATTCCCGCAGATACAAAGAAATACTGTTGCTTCAATCTTAATAGCTTTCCTTCATAAAATGAATCCTCTGGATAAAGTACTTGCGATATAGCCTCTACAGAATTTTTGTATTCTATTGCTTTTAAATATTCTCCCCTGCTAAAAGATGAGAAATCAAATTCATTGTTTATTGGTTCAGCACTCCAAAGTCTTAAGCTATTTATTACTTCATTCTTATATCCTACAATCGGAGTATCGTATGGTGTTGCCAATACTGAATCATAATTTATATGATTAAACTTTAAGCTTCCATCTATATATTCAACCTTAACTTCTCCACCAAACTTAACAACTTCTGCTTTATTATGCTTTTTTATTTCCCATACATTATCCTTTCTTAACCAAACATCTGGAGTTTCCACTTGAGACCCATTAATTATTTTTTGTTCAAAAAATCCATATTTATACCTTATACCACAACCATGACCCGGAATATTTAACGATGCCATTGAGTCTAAAAAACATGCTGCTAATCTACCAAGTCCACCATTACCTAACCCTTGATCTTGTTCTAATTCTTCTAACTTATCTAAATCTATATTTAATTCTTTAAGACCTTCTTTACACAAATCTCTTATTCCAAGGTTAAGCAAACTATTCCCTAACAGTCTTCCTAACAAGAATTCCATTGAAAAATAATATACCTGCTTCTCTTTATTGTCATTATATCTTTTATTAGTATTTATCCACATATCTATTACATAATCTTTTACCAATATTCCTAGAGCCTGATATTTCTCTATATCTGATCCTTCTTCTAATGGCACTCCATGAATTTCTACAAATTTTCGCTTATAATTTTTTATAAATACTTCTTTGTTTATCTTAAACAAAATAATCACTCCTAAATATAGTTCTAAAATTGTGTCACTAAATTTAGATATAAATTCTTATAATCTTCAGCAGATTTTTTCCAACTGTTATCTTGATTCATTGCTGATATAACTAAATTACTCCAAACATCATTATTGCCATAACAAGATAAAGCATATTCAATTGTATTCATAAGTTCCCACGCACTGTAATTTTTAAATGAAAACCCATTACCTTCCCCAGTATATTTATTATATGGTATTACTGTGTCCTTCAAGCCACCAGTTTCCCTAACAATCGGAATAGTACCATACCTCAATGCAATCAATTGTCCAAGGCCGCAAGGCTCAAATAAAGATGGCATCAAGAACATATCACAAGCTGCATATATTTTATGAGCTAGTTCATTACTAAATCTTATATTTGCAGATACCTTATTAGGATATCTATATTGTAAATTCTTAAAATGCTCCTCATATAAGTAATCGCCTGTTCCTAAGACTACAAGTTGAACTTCCTTCTGAAGTAATGAATCTGATACCTCTGCAACTAAATTCATTCCTTTTTGATTTGTAAGTCTTGATACAATTCCGATAAGTGGTATTGTCTTATCAACAGGTAATCCTAACTCTTCTTGCAACTTTTCTTTATTAATAGACTTACCATCTAAATCTCTAACTGAATAATCTTGGTAAATATACTCGTCCTTTTCAGGATTATATGCCTTATAATCTATTCCATTTAATATTCCAGATAATGCACTACTTCTATTTCTTAGTAACCCATCTAATCCTTCTCCATATAATGATGTCTGAATCTCTCCCGCATAGCTCGGACTCACCGTAGAAACTCTATCTGAATAATTAATTCCTCCCTTCATAAAACTCACTCCACCATAAAATTCTAAACTTCCATCTTCATATGGCACCATATCATATCCAAATAACTCAGGAAGTATATTGGGGTCATAAGTTCCCCTAAAGAGCAAATTATGAATGCTAAACACTGTTTTGATTTCACTATAGAAAGGATCCTTAGAATATTCTAATTTCAAAAGAACTGGTATCATTCCAGATTGCCAGTCATTTGCATGAATTATTTCTACCTTCAAGTCAATCTCTTTAAGGGTTTGTAGTACTCCTCGATCGAAGAAAGCAAACCTTTCTGCATCATCATAGTATCCGTATAACCCATCCCGATCAAAATATCGTTCATTATCTATAAAGTAATATTTCACTCCTTCAAATTCATATTGGAAAAGTCCACAATATTGAGATCTCCACCCAACAGATACCGTGAAACATTTTATGAAGTATAACTTATCATTATATTTTTCTTTAATCTCTTTGTAATATGGCATGATTACACTAACATCAACATCTAGATTTTTTAAATCTCTTGGCAATGAACCTGCCACATCTCCTAATCCACCAGTTTTAGCGAAGGGTTCTGCCTCAGAAGTCACAAACAGTACTTTCATAGTAGTTCCTCCTTATCTTTATTTTTCTCTTTTTTTAGATTGCTTGATGATGCATTTTTAGATTCTAACCTTATTTGTTTTTCTAGCTTTATTACTACTACTGCCATTGGCGGTATTTTTATATTAAGAAAATACGCTTCTTTGTGCCAATTTCCTTTAACTGAAAACATTGTTTGTTCTGTTATTTTTCCTTTCCCTCCATATAATTCATTATCACTATTAAATATTTCTTTATATTCTCCTAGGTAAGGAACTCCTATTTTATAATTATCATATTCATATGTGGTAAAATTACACACTACTATTAATGTATCTCTTTCCTTTACTCCATTTCTAACATAAATTAATATACTTTGCTCACTATTATCAGCATCTATCCATCTAAATCCAGAGTGATCATAATCTAGCTCCCATAAAGCTTTCTCATTTATATATAAGTTATTAATATCTTTAAAGAACCTATGGGTATTTCTATGCATGTCAAAATTCTCAATTAATTGCCAATCCAGTTCTTCCTTATGTCTCCACTCAACAAATTGTCCAAATTCATTTCCCATAAATAAAGTTTTCTTTCCTGGGTGTGTCATCATAAAACCCATAAACACTCGAAGGCCTGCGAATTTAGTCCAATAATCCCCCCACATTTTATCTATCAATGATTTCTTTCCATGAACTACTTCATCATGTGATATTGGCAAAATAAAATTCTCTGAATAATGATACATCATAGGGAAATTAATTAGATTATGATTATACTTTCTGTATAAAGGATCAACAGATACATACTTCAATATGTCATTCATCCATCCCATATTCCATTTAAAATTAAATCCTAAACCTCCTACATCTGCCGGCTTTGTTACAAGAGGCCATGATGTAGATTCTTCTGCAATCATTAAATTATTAGGAAATTCTCTGAAAACCGCTGTATTAAGCTCTCGTAAAAACTTAATAGCCTCGAGGTTTTCTTTCCCACCATACTTATTAGGAATCCATTCACCAGGTCCCCTATCATAATCTAGATATAGCATATTGGCAACAGCATCCACTCTTAACCCATCTATATGATATTCTCTCATCCAATATAAAGCATTTGATATAAGAAAACTTTTAACCTCATTTTTCCCTAAATCAAAATTTGCTGCACCCCAACCTTTATTTTCTTGCCTAAATAAATCCTTATATTCATAAACTGCTTCTCCATCAAACATATATAACCCATGTGCATCCTTGCAAAAATGTCCTGGAACCCAGTCTAATATAACCCCTATTCCTTCATTATGGAATGAATCAACAAGTTCCTTAAATTCTTCTCTTGTCCCATACCTACAAGTTGGTGCATAATACCCTGTAACCTGATACCCCCATGAATCATCTAATGGATGTTCCATTATTGGCATTATTTCAACATGTGTATATCCCATTTCCTTAACATATTTAGTTGCTTCTATCGCAATTTCTTTATAAGTGAAAAATTCACCTGACTCTTTCTTTTTCCATGAACCCAGGTGAAGCTCATATATATTTATAGGACTTTTATATACATTAGTCTTATTCTTCTTATTAATCCAACGTTTATCTTTCCATCTATACTTGCTATTTGAAACCACAATTGATGCAGTATTCGGCCTTAATTCAGACAGAACCCCATAAGGGTCTGCTTTCATTACCTTCTTATGATTCCTTTTATTTATAATTAAATATTTATATATTTGATTTTCAAATTTTCCAGGTATAAAAGTACTCCATATTCCTGACTTAGTGACTTTATTCAATTCATACTCTTTTGATACTTGCCAATTATTAAAATTTCCAACAATATAAACCTCACTCGCATTAGGTGCCCATGTAGTAAATCTTACTCCTTTTTTTCTATTTTCTGTTACTAAATGTGCTCCCATAAACTTATAGGCATTATAATGGTTTCCTTGATGAAACAAATATGAGTCATAATCTGTTATACCTTCAGTTACAGTTCTACTTTCTTCCTTATTCACTTGTATATCTGTGTTACTATTCTTTTCTTCAGAGGAGTTATTAATTTCATGTTTATCATTTTCTATTATTTCCCTCAAATCCCATGAACCCCCTTTTTAGTCTTTAATAGATTATATCATAATTTTGAAATATTATGTTTTTTAAACTTTTCTTATTATAAAACCACCTGGAATTTTTTTACTATTACTCTATAATCCTCTTAGTTTCATACATTGCAATAAAAAATTATAAATCACTAAAGAGCAAAAAAATAAAAGCTACCTAGATGATAGCTTTTCATAAACATATTCTTATAAATCATTATTTTCTTTTTCGTACTTCTCCTTAATTGTCTGCTCTATTTGCCTTATTTTCTCATCGATTGTATCGGTATTCTTCCCCGCTAAAATTAATTCTCTTTTTTTTAGTTTTAATCCTACCAGTTCTTTTTCTAAATCTTCTGCATTAGACATAAAAACACTCCCCATCAAATTTTACATTTTTATTAATCCCCGTAATATAGTTTATACTATGAAAAAAAAGTTTCTTTGTTAAATGTGTAATTACTGGTAAACGTATTCAGGTAAATTTCTTTGCTATATTTTTATAACCTTATTTTTTGATATTGCATTTTATTAGACTACTTTATTTTATGTTAATAACTTATATTTTAGTTTAACTTTCCAAATATTTCAATATTTTTTATATATATTTATTAAAAATCAATTAATAAGTTATATAACACACTTCTTTTTAGTCATTTACATTAATATTATATATTTTTTATATTTGATTTATTATTAACTTTTCACTTTTTTTATTCTTAATTACTCTGTTTTTGAATGCTTGTCTAAAACTTTCAGTTATTTATTTATCTTTATTTCTATAAACTATAAATTCATTTTAATGCCTTGCGATTTTTCTATCACATCTGCTACTTGTGGCTTAGCATTGTCATCAATGGCTAAATATCGATAATTTAAAAATAATAATATTATTATTTGTATAAGTATTGCAATAAGTACATAAAGTCCTAAAATTTTAACCTTTTTCTTCATCAATAATTTTTCCTTCACATAAATTTTTCTCGTTTTCTATCTTAGTATACTTAATTTTTATAAGAAAATAAATAAAAAAATCATCAAGAAGACTATAAGTCTCAAATTTTTTTCTCACATCTGCCTTTCTAAATACATATGAGAAAAAATTGATATGCAACCAACTCTGCTTTTTACAAATTTATGAAAAATTAAACTTTATGTAAACAAAAAAGACACAAGAATAATTGTGTCTTCTTTTGGTGGAGATAAAGAGATTCGAACTCTTGACCCCCTGCGTGCAAGGCAGGTGCTCTCCCAGCTGAGCTATA
>NZ_JAKGTF010000027.1:0-18400 GCF_022324735.1 Clostridium sp. YIM B02551
TATTATACATAAAAGTACCCCATAGAATAGGCTTTTTTAAATTGTCTATTCTATAGGGTACATTTTAAAATATCCTGGGTTTTATATAGGTTTTTTTATAGGAAACTTAATTTATTCTTACATAAATAAATTATTAGTTGACCTTAAAACACTATACTACTTATTATAAAATAACCCTGCTCCTTCAATAATCTCCTGTTCCAAAAACAAACTTGAAATTGCAGCATTATAATCACTCAATTTTTGTGCCTTCTTTATTTTTTTAGCGTATTTTTTATTATCAGAAAATATGTAAATCATATATCCCCATAATTCTTTCATTCTAAATATTGCATTTTTCTCTTCGTTAAATAATTCTATGTATTTATTGAAAATTTCATCATGGAATTCCTTTAATACTTTTTTATCTATTCCTTCTTTATTTCTGATCATATTCATTAATCCTGGATTTGCAAGTATTCCTCTTCCAAGCATTACTGTATTTACTTCCGGAAACGCTTGTACTAATCTATTATAATCTTCAGCAGTAAAAATATCTCCATTATAACACACTGGATTCTTACTTAAAGATAGTGCATATTTAAACACATCTAAGTTAGGCTTGTTTCCATAGAAGTCTTTCTGTATTCTTGGATGAATAATTAATTCTTCTAAAGGATATTTGTTATAAATCTTTAATAACTCAGAGAATTCTTCTGGGCTATCCTTCCCTATTCTAGTTTTTATAGAGATCTTTATATCATCCATTTTAAATATTTCATCTAAAAACACTTCTAATCTTTCTCTATGTGCTAGAAATCCTGATCCTCTGTTTTTTGAAACAACTGTTCCAGATGGGCATCCAAGATTTAAATTTATCTCATTATAACCTAATTGTTGTAACTTTCTAGATGTAGAAATAAACCCTTCTGAATCATTGGTTAATATTTGCGGTACTATATTTATTCCATCATTATTCTCTGGTAAAACATCTCTTAATTCTTTAGTTTTTAAACTTCTGCTTTGATTAGGTACAATAAAAGGTGCAAAATATTTATCAATATTATTAAAAAATTTCACATAAGAATTTCTATATATATATCCAGTAATTCCTTCCATTGGTGCTAAGTAATATTTCATTTAATAACTCCTCATATAACTTTTTATTTCTTTTGTAATAGATTTTTTGCATTATATTTATTATAAATAAAAATCTACTACATTGCTATTGTTAATTAATATGATTGATTTGAATATTGATTGTTTTAAATACTCCATACTACCTACATAAAAATAGCTTTTACATGATAATTTGCTTTAATAAATTTCAATACAAATCTTTTTTTTAAATTTTCTGAAAATATGCTTGATTTTCCTTTTTAATTGTTATATTATTAACATAGTTGTTAAATGTTTAACGAGTTAGTTCGGAAAGGATCCTTTACCAATTATTAAATTAATCAAAAGAAAAAATATATTGTTATTTCAAAAGTTTACAAAATACTAGGGGGAGTGAAAACTTATGAATTGGAAAGAAATATATGAAAGTAAACTAGTAACCGCTGACGCGGCAGTAGCTAAGATAAAATCTAATGATAGGGTTGTTTTAGGACATGCTGTAGGTGAACCTATGGAATTGGTACACGCTTTAGTAACCAATAAAGAAAAGTATGAGAATGTTGAGCTTATTCAAATGCTTACTTTAGGAAAAGGGGAATATCTTAAACCTGAAATGAAACCTAACTTTAAACTTAATTCATTATTTGTAGGTCCTTGTACAAGAAATGCTGTAAAAGAAGGAGATGCAGATTACACACCTTGTTTTTTTCAAAATATACCTAAACTTTTTAGAGATAAATATTTACCAGTTGATGTTGCTCTTATCAAAGTAAGCACCCCTGATGCAAACGGTTTTTGCAGCTTTGGTGTATCCAATGATTATACAAAACCAGCCGCTGAATCGGCAAAATTAGTTATTGCAGAAGTTAATGATAAAATGCCCAGAACCTTAGGTGATTCCTTTATTCATGTTTCGGATATTGATTTTATAGTTGAAACCTCCTACCCTCTTCCAGAATTACAGCTACCCAAAATAGGAGAAGTAGAAAAGGCTATTGGTAGGAATTGTGCTTCTCTAATAGAAGATGGCTCTACCCTACAACTTGGAATAGGTGCAATTCCAGATGCTGTACTTCTATTTTTAAAAGATAAAAAAGATTTAGGTATTCATTCTGAAATGATTTCTGATGGAGTTGTTGAACTTGTAGAAGCTGGTGTAATCACAAACAAAAGAAAAACCTTACATAAGGATAAGGTAGTAATTACTTTTGCTATGGGTACTAAGAGATTATATGACTTTCTAGATAATAATCCAATGGTGGAAATGTATTCAGTAGACTATGTAAATAATCCAACAGTTATTGCACAAAATTCTAAAATGGTATGTATAAATTCAGCTTTACAGGTAGATTTTTTGGGACAAGTTGTAGCTGATACAATAGGTTTAAAGCAATTTAGTGCTGTTGGAGGTCAGGTGGACTTTGTAAGAGGTGCTGATATGGCTAGGGATGGTAAATCTATAATAGCTATGCCATCTACTGCATCTAATGGAAAAATCTCAAGAATAGTACCAACTCTAGCTGAGGGTTCTGCAGTAACCACTTCAAGAAATGATGTTGAATATATAGTAACTGAATATGGTGTAGCAAACCTTAGAGGAAAAACCTTAAAAGAAAGAGGTCAGGCACTTATTAATATTGCACATCCTGACTTCAGACAATCATTGATGGAAGAATGGGAAAAAAGATTTAATATTCGTAAAGCATAAATTATGAGTTTTAATAGCCGACATTGTTAAAAATTTATCTTTCTCATGACAATATTTAGTACTTCAGAATGTTAATTAAATAAAAATTAAGGAGGAATGAAAAAATGAGAACTGTAGATAACAAAGAATTAATGGATGCGATTTCTTCAACTAATAAAACTGTTAGAAAAATGAAAGAGGATGTGGACAAAAATACCATTTTATTAAAACATCTACTTAGTATGATAAGTGAAATTAAATCTAGTGATGGTGAGAAGCTAGTAGATACTTGTTTCTATGGAATAGATGATGTTGTTAATGAATTATTTGAATAGCTTTAAAAAAAGAGCTGAAGTCACAATTGACGTAACTTCAGCTCTCTTGATTTGCTATAATTTTATTCATTTGATTTTAATGCATCAATCATGTTAACATTTCTTAGTTTTATATGCATCATAATCATTACTAATAATGAGAATAATATGGTTATTAATGCAGAAAATACATAACTCCTCATAAATACATCTGGTAACATCATCATAGTATCCGTTTCTGCTGTACCTATTATAAACGAATAAAGTATTTTACCCATAAAGGAACCCACTAGAACTCCTAATAATGTAAGTATTACATTTTCTCTTAATATATACATAGTGACTTCATTATCAAAAAATCCTAGTACTTTTATAGTCGATAGTTCTCTTATACGTTCTGATACATTTATATTATTTAAGTTATATAGCACAACAAATGCCAAACTGCCCGAAGCCAAGATTATAACTACCATAACTAAGTTTAAACTATTGGCAGATTCCTTACTTGAATCTATTATCTTTGAAGTTAAGGTGACATTTATAACTTTATTGCTTTCCATAAGCTTTGAAGAAATTTCATCATCACTTTCTGCATCAGATTTTAGTTTCAGAAATTGTGCATTATATATTGGTTTTTTGCTAAATATCTTCTCATAGTATGCGGGTGATATATAAATTGAATGCATAAGGTAGTTTTCAGCAACTTCACTTACCTTAACATTATAAGAGTTATTATCCTCATCCTTCATAACTATTGTATCTCCAGAGGATACCTTTAAAAGTTTTGCTAACTTTTCATTAATAATAACTCCATCATCTGATATTTTATAATTCTTTTCAGTAACTCTATCTCTTAGTGTAACAAATTTATCAAAATTTTCTACATCTTCTGGCACATACATAGTAGCTGTTTGCTTGTTCATGTTTTCCTTTGTAAAGGTAACTGATTCTTGATGAATATTTAAACTGCTATTGTATCCTTTTAGTCCTTTTAAAATATCATCATATTCCTTGCTATCTTTCTCACTAACATCATCTTTAAAAATTACCATAGCTTGATAGTGCCATAACTTATTAAATTGTCTATCTAAAACACCCTTGTTAGAACTCTGAAGTGCGAATCCTGTAACAAGCATAGCCATACATCCTGCAATACCTAGAACTGTCATTATCATTCTTTGCTTATATCTAAATAAATTTCTAAGGGTTACCTTTTGATTAAAATTCAGTCTCTTCCATAATGGAGTAATTCTTTCTAGTAAGATTTTCTTACCTAACTTAGGAGCCTTTGGTCTCATCATATCCGAAGGGTTATTTTTTAGTTCAACTTCTAGAACAAATAGCACTGCACCTACGGTACATAATATTGATGCTGCCATAGACTGAATTATATAAGATGGATAGAAATATATACTAAACTTAGGTATTACAAATAACATTCCATAGGCAGAATTAATTATACTAGGTAATGCTGTACATCCAACTAATATTCCTAAAATACCACCAATGATGCTAGCTAATGCAGCATATACTACAAACTTTTCAGATATTTCTAAGTCGCTATATCCCAATGCTTTTAGAGTTCCTATTTCAATTCTATTTTCTTCTACCATTCTTGTCATTGTTGTTAAGCAAATTAACACTGCAACTAGAAAGAAAAATACCGGGAAAACAGATGCTATATTATCTAAACTTTTAATTGAATCTTTAATTACCCCATATCCTGGGTTATCATTTCTATCAAAGAAATAGTACTTACTTTTATCTAAGTCTTTCAATTTTTCTTTGTTTTCGTCTACTTCTTTTCTTGCATCTAAAAGTTTTTGTTTATTTTGCTCTAGCTCTTTTTCACCATCAATAAGTTTCTTTTCAGAATCCACTAATTGTTTTTGAGCTTTGTCGAGTTCTAATTTCCCCTGTGCCTTGCCTGCTTCAAGCTCCTTCTTCCCATTAGTTATTTCTATTTTAGAAGCATCTAGTTGCTTTTGAGCTGCATCTATCTGTAACTTACCACCATTAAGTACTTTTAATTGCTCCTCATATTGAGCCTTTCCTTGCTGATAACTAGTAATTCCATTTATTAAAGTTTCTAAATTAGTTGCATTTTCATTTGCACTTTTTAGGGCTGCATCTACTCCCTTAGAAATACTGAGTGCTAAAGTTTTATTACTCTGATCCGTTACTAATTGATCTATTAATCCTTTTAATCCCTCTAATCCTAAACCAGGCTGCGATATAATAGTTTTCCAATACTGAATTTTTTGAGTTGGTATCATATCACCATCTTGAGTACTACTCACAGTATCATTTATATCTTTAGAAAGTGCATCATAAGTTTGAATTAAAGTTTTAAGTCCACTAAGCTGATTTTTAAGATTACTCGTATCTTGATCAGGATTTATCCCTTGAGCCAAAAACTTTTCTTTAGCACTGTCTAACTGAGTTTTTGCCCCATTAAGCTGCTCTTCTCCCTCTGCTAGCTTTTCTTTTTGCTTATTAATTTCTATTTGACCATTTTCTAATTGTTTTTGCCCATCAGCAAGTTTGTCTTCGCCAGCTTTAATCTTTTGTTCGTAGTCTTTTACTCCTTGAGCATATTGTTTTTTACCTGCTTCAAGCTTATCTTTCCCATCATCTATTTCCTTTTGAGCATTTGACAACTTATTTTCGCCATCTTCAATCTCTTTATAGGCTTTATCGAATTCTTTTTGAGCATCTTTTTTCACTTCATCAATTCTATCAATTGAACGTTTTGAATAAAGACTTTGAATATATTCATTATTTTGCTCCATTTTGTCTTTATATTCATTGCTATAAGTATCAACATTCTGTACATTTTTAAATCTTACATATATCTCTGTATATACATCCATTGAAATGTCCGATTTATTTAATACTGCAAAATAATCAATACTTCCTTTTCCTACAGTCGTTGTTCCCCTTGCTTCATTATCCACATACATTGGACTTCTTACGAAACCAACAATTTTAAAAGTAGTTTTCTTAAAAGAGTCCATTGTATCTTTGTCAGTTTCTATTACATATTTATCGCCTATTTTTAAATTCTTATCTTGCTTTAAAGCCTTTTCATCTAGAGCTATTTCTCCACTATTTTCAGGTAGTCTCCCCTCTGAAATAATGAGATTATTAATTGTATTTTGAGGATCATATTCCATAAACCTTACTACACTATTTACATTTGTAAGACCTGCATCTATGCTATGTGTTCCGAAATAATCTAATATTCTGTCATTATTTTTAAGGATGTCCAAATCTTTATCAGTGAGTCCTAGGCTTGATACTATTTTACTATCCATAAGATTTTGATTACTATAAAATCTATTTATAGATTTTTTCATATCTGGTCCAGTTGACTTAATTCCAGAGTAAAATGATACTCCTAAAAAAATTATTACTAATATTGAAGTAAATCTAGCTTTGGATGATGCAATTTCTCTTATTATTGACTTTTTGTACGACTTAACTTGCATAAACGCTCACCTCTACCACTCAATATCGTCAATTGGAACAGGATTCTCATTTATCTCAACGCTTCTAACCTTAGCATCATTAATCCTTATGACTCTATTTGCAATGGGAGCAATTGCTGTGTTATGAGTTATTACTATAACTGTTGTCCCAGTATTCTTACAAGTATCTTGTAGTGTTTTTAAAATTTGTTTTCCTGTTTTATAATCAAGAGCACCAGTAGGTTCATCGCATAGTAACATTTTAGGATTCTTAGCCATTGCTCTTGCTATTGATACCCTTTGCTGCTCTCCGCCTGATAATTGAGCTGGAAAGTTATCCTTTCTGTGACCAAGCCCCACTAATTCAAGAGTTTCATCTACATCAAGTGCATTTTTTGAAATCTGTACAGCTAACTCTACATTTTCTTTAGCAGTTAAGTTTTGTACTAAATTATAAAATTGAAATACAAAGCCTACATCATGTCTTCTATATTTAGTAAGCTGCTTTCGGTTAAACTTGGCTATATCTGTGTCATCAATTATTATACTTCCTTCATCACAAGTATCCATTCCTCCAAGTATATTAAGGACCGTTGATTTACCGGCTCCACTTGGTCCTAAAATTATAACAAATTCACCCTTTTCAATAGAAAAATCAATTCCGTTGTTTGCAACAACAATATTTTCTCCTATTTTATATCTTTTGTGTTCGTTAATAACTTCTATAAAAGGCATCATTTCGCCCCCTTTCTCTTTAAGTTAAATCTTTATTACATATTATTAAATAGACATAGCGTATATTTGATAATACAATATATAGTATAAATAAGGTGCTATACATAGACAATAGTCAACTAAAATTACATTGTTATTAAATGCACACAATTATCTATTTTGTATATTTAATGGCATGTATTGTAAATTTAATAATTTCATAAAAGGAGAATACTTATGGTTGGTGTTAAAGGAAACCGGAGAACTTTATATACTAAAAGTGTAATCAAAGAAAGCTTACTTGAATTACTCCAAGCAAAAGAAATACATGAGATTACAGTTACTGAAATATGTAAAAAGGCTGATATAAATAGAGGTACCTTTTATTCTCATTACAATGATGCCTTTGAATTACTTCAATCAATGGAAGATGAATTATTTGATAAGGTACTTGAATACATTAATGAAACTCCAATTGAAAATTATAAGGATCAATTATTACTTAAGGTTCTTGAATTGATTTATGTTAATAAAGATTTATGTAAAGTACTATTTTGTAAACAAAAAGATAGCAGAATAATAAACCGTATAATATATCTTGCACGAAAAGCAGATATTGAATACGTAGTACACCAATCAAATGAATTTAATGATGCCCATATAGATTATTTAATAAGTCATACTGTAGGTGGAACTTTTTCAATTATACAAACTTGGCTTGAAGGAGATTTAACTGAATCTCCAAAGGAACTTATGGAAATAGTAAATAGTATTACTATGTTTACTCATAAATATTTTTATTAAATATGAAAACCGTATTAGATTTCTCTAGTACGGTTTAGTTTTATAAATATAGATGATTTAACCAATTTAATATATCTTCATATACCTCTTTCTTTTTAACTTCATTTAGTATTTCATGTCTGAAGCCTGGATATAACTTCATCTTAACATCTCTAATACCTATTTCTTTATAAATTTCAAATAGTCCTTTTACTAGTTTACCATAACCCCCTACAGGGTCATCCTCTCCAGAGATAATAAAAATAGGTAGCTCTTGCTGTATTAACTTTAGTCTTTCCTTTTTATAAAGATTCCTTAATCCTTTCATTAGATAGTAGAAAAAGCCGATGCTGAAGACTGCGCCGCAGAAAGGATCCTCCTCATACTTATTAACCTCTTTCAAATCAGTACTTAACCATGAAAATTTATGTCCATCCTCTTTAAATCTTTTATTATAGCTTCCGAAACTTAAAGTATCTAAAAGTTTACTTTTCTTCTTTTCTCCTGAAGTTTTCCTTTGAAATGAGGAAATCAATCCTCCCAAATAGACTTCTGCTCCCTTTTGTGCTGCTGATCCTGATAATACTACTCCCTTGAGTTCTTTTCCGTAACGAATTATATATTCCTGTGCAAGAAAAGATCCGAAGCTATGCCCTAATAAAAACATAGGTAATTCTGGATGTTCCTGCTTCATTTGCTCAAATATAAGGTGCTTATCCTCAACTATAGCGTTAAAACCGTCTTCACCAATAATCCCTATTGCCTCAATAGTATCTGCAGTTTTACCATGTCCACGATGATCAGAGGAGTATACAATAAAACCATTGCTATTAAGATACTCTGCAAATTCTTTATATCTACCTGAATGCTCTGCCATACCATGGAAAATCTGTACCATCCCTTTAGGGTTATCAACCTTATCCCAGCAATAAACATATAAATTTTTGCCATCCTTGGCAGTTAAGTTTTCTACCATTGCCCCTACTCTCCCTTACCTCATGTTTTTCATGTTATAAATAATTATATCAAAACAGCATATCAATAATACCTAAAAAACTCCAGAATATTTCTATCCTGGAGTTTTATTTACTCAACATGCTTATACAAAATTACACTCTCTATATAATTTATATATCTTCTTAATTCTTTTGACTGTTCTCTTGTAATTTCTCCTGACTCATACATTTTACGAATCTCCGAACGTTCTACATCCATAGCTTTTATTCTTAATTCTTCCTTTTGTTCCATGTCCTCCTCAGTATATTTTACTCTAGCTCCTTTCATCCTATTAATCATGCCCTTATAGTCTAAAATCAGCCCGTGAGCAAAGTTTGACTCTCCATGACTCTTTCCATGCTCCCCTATTGCTTGGATTGCTGCCTCAAATGCTTTAAGTTGAATATCTTTTACTAATTGCATACTTTCTAATTTTGCATCTCTTCTCTTATTTCGCCTTCCATAAAATCGCTTAGACCATCTCATTAGCTTTTTTATAAGAAATACAGTATTTTGTCTAGTATTATTTAAAAGAGCTTCTTCTCTATAATCAAAAGATTTTTCAAAAGCATTAAACATCTCTTCATTTATTTGGTATTCATCCATTAATTTATATATGTAATTTCTCTCAGCTTTTATTGCTATAAGTCTTAACTCCATCATCTTTTGTTCTTTAATATTGGTATCTTGTGCTACTATTTCATGTTCTAATCTATAATGATCAAAGGTATGTTTATATTCATTTATTAATTCATAAGCTACAGCTTCATTTTTCTCGTTAATTTCCCGCTTAATGGCCTTAATACTAACTAGTAAAAGTCTATTCTTTGCTTCACTTAAATCATTATTAATTATTCCTTGCTCTTCCACATCAGTCTGTTTACACAAGACTGGTAAAAATACTGTAGCTAATACTAATGTTAATAATATTACACCAGCTGTAAGAAATAGAATTAGTGATCGTTCTGGAAAGGAATCCCCATTCTCTAAGAAAAATGGAATGGATAAAACTCCGGCCATTGTAACCGTACCTCTGACACCAGTTAAACTTGTGAGTAAGGCAAATTTCACATCTGGTTTCTCAATATCCCTTTCTCTTCTTAACCTATATCCATAAAATGCTGAGAAATAAGACCATATAAAACGTATTGCCAAAATAACAAACCCAATGGCAATAACATATCCAATGGCTTTCCAATTTCCTATATCAGGACTGGCTATGGTTTCTTTCATAGATGATGGTATATTTAATCCTAGTAACAGAAATACACTTCCGTTTAGTACAAACAATATAATACTCCACATATTCTCAGTGAGTACTTGCTCTTCTGCTATTCTTATTTCAATCTTTTTACTTATTACTGAGTGAATAATCCCAGCAACTACTACAGCAATTACTCCAGAAACATGCAAAAATTCTTCTGTAATAATAAAGATTCCAAAAGGAGCTAATATCTGTAATAAGGAATGAAATGTTACATCATTTATTCCTTTCTTATGTAATGTAAATCTTATAAACATCATAATTAATGCAAATAAAACTCCAAAAGCTGCTCCCGCAAAAAATATGTATGAAAAGTTTACTACTGCTTCTCTTAAAGAAAAATAACTAGTTACCACCGCCCCAATTGCATATTTAAAAGCAACTAGACCTGATGCATCATTTATTAAGGATTCTCCTCTAACAAGATTTAATACTCTATCTGGAATATGAATTCGCTTTGCAATTCCGTTTACAGCTACTGGATCAGTTGGTGATAATATAGCTGCTAATGCAAATGCTGCTGCAAGCGGAATATCTGGTATTAACCAATGAATAAAATAGCCGCCTCCTAGAGTTGTTAAAAGTACTAATATCAAGGCATTACCTAATATAGACCATTTCATTTTCCAGAGTTCTTCTCGTGGAAAGTACTTCCCATCATTATATAAAAGAGGTGCTACAAATAAAAGGAAAAACCACTCTTCTTCTATCTCGATTGAATTATGTCTAAATATAAACGCAAGCACTACACCTAAAACTATTTGAATTAGCGCTGTTGGAACAGATGGAATGTAATGACTAATTATATTCGAAATTAACAAACACACCATAAGTAGTAATATTATCATTAGTAGATTCATTTTGGTCACCCTTCCTGGCACTATTTAAATATATATTGTTCAATATTATACTTATCATTCTACTCTATAAGTAGTAAAAATTTCTAAAAAGTATTTTTAGATAATATAAATTTTTTATAAAATATCCATAAATCAAAATACCCAGAGCAATAAATATCCTTGATTGCTCTGGGACTTATATTAATCTTATAAAAATTTTTACTCTTCCTTTTCTACATCTATTACAAAGAAATCTAAATTGCTAATTTCATCTATTTGCCTTATCTCATCTAATACCCATCTATATTCTTTTCTTATAAACTTCCAGTATTCTTCAAATTGAACAAATTTATAAGCTTCCCCCTCTATTACTTCATCTGTTTCTTCATCTATGGTATAATCCTGTGATGATGCCTTAATATGAACCCATATACTGTCTCTATCTATTCCTTCATGATCTTCAATTCCTAAAGGCGTCACCCTTAATAACTCCATATCTTCTAGAATATTTTTTTGCTTACGTACCTTCATCCATTCAGTTTGAGTTCTATGTTTAGTATATAGCTCATCACTCATATATTCTTTAGCTAAATCTTGATCTCTTTCCATCCATGCAGTTTGCACCTTATAAAAAGCTTCTTCTATATCTTGCTTTATTTCTTTGTAATTCCAGTTATTATCGCTTTTAGATAGTTCCTTTATAGCTGAAATAGTTTTAGCTTTCTTTTTACCTAACTTTACTTTTAGTACAATTGTTCCAGCTGAAGCAGCTACAGCAAACAATCCAAAACTTATTACATTTTCTAGTGGACTGCTTTTCCTTGATGATTTACTATGAGTTGAACCAGTGCTTCCACCGCCTCCACCTCCGCCAGATGAACCTCCACCACCACCGCCTCCTGCTCTTGCAAAAGCAACTAGTGGTCCATTGATAGTTAGGACTAACAAAACTATTAATATCATTTTCATAAAATTTCTAAACTTATTCATAATTACCGTCCCCCGGATAATAGAAAGCTTTACTTATTATATACAAATATTATTTTATCACATGTATATTTTTTACAAAAGATAAACCCATAACATTTCTATTATGAGTTTTACTGATTGATACTTTTATACAGTTGCAGTTTCTAAAATATTAAACTCACCCTTTGATGCATCTAAAGAAGCATTAACACCAATTGGAATAGTAGCTAAATCATGAGTATGCCCTATTGGCAGTCCCCAAATTGCTGGTATACCAAGATTACCTATTCTATCGAAAATCAAATTTTCTAAAGATCTTCCCTTATCATATACATCTGTTTCACAATCTGTACATTCTCCAATAATAATTCCTGCAGCAGACTGAAGTTTTCCCGTATTAAGAAGTTGTGTTAATCTGCTATCTATATCTTGAATATCTGAGCCAACCTCTTCAAAAAATAATAATTTTCCTTTTGTATCAATTTCATAAGGAGTCCCTATAAGCTCACAGATTAAAGATAAATTACCACCTATCGTTTTTCCAGATGCTCTTCCTTTAGTAACTTTCACAAGATATTTATCTGGGTCTGCCATTTTTATTTGTCCAATAGGTTCCTCACTAAATAGTGCCTTATAAAGATATCTTAATCTATATTCAGTAGCATATTCTCCATAGATTCCTGTAGCACTTGGACCATGAAAAGTAGTTAGTCCTGTTTCCTTATAAATTGCAAGATGAAGTGCTGTAATGTCACTATATCCAATAAATATTTTAGGATTTTTTCTTATCATATCATAGTCTAAAGCATTAACTATTCTCGGTGAACCATAACCTCCCTGACTACAAAAAATTGCATTTATTGATGTGTCAGCAAAAAATTCATTTAAGTCTTCTGCTCTATCATCATCTGTTCCAGCAAGATAATAGTAGTTATCATAAGCATGCTTTCCAACCTTTACTTTAAGCCCCCAGCTTTCAAATGTCTTAATGGATCTCCATATATGACTTTTATCTACTCCAGTTGCTGGTGATACTATGCCCACCGTATCCCCTTTTTTAAGTGTTTTAGGTTTTACCATATTCATCCCCCTTTTTATCTAACTCTCTTATTCCTTTCTTACCTTGCACATACACCAAGGCATTGAAGGCCTATCCTTAAGATGTCCTTTTAGATAATTCCATTGTGGATGTTTTGAGAAGTACTCATCTGTAATAAATGGAATATCGCTAGACCCTCCCCATTTTGCTAAGAAAGACATACTTTCTGCTAAATCACTATCTATTACTTTTCCATCTAAAGCACCTTGTGGAGAGAATGGTGGCAGTGTTCCTGCGACACTTGGATATCTTTGATCATCCAGTTCATAATGTCCATCTACTGTCCTTGAAGAAGGATTTCTCCTACTTAGGTATACATCATAGTGGTCTGCTAAAATAGCCTTCCCAAATTCTATATCTAGTTCTCCATAATACCTTTCCATTAATTGAGTAAGCCTAACTCTTCTTGCTCCCTGATGATCACGAATATCTGTATAGGCACTATTTTCTACTTCCAAATTACGTATTCTAGGATCTTCTGGCGCGTTAAACCCAATAAAGTAACCATCCTCTAGTGTTTTTACACTTGAGTAATCTAGCCCTTGCTCAAACCTAGTAATCTTGTTACTTCTTATATCCCCAAGCAGCCACATGCTGGTGTAGCCTCCATTACTATTTTCTTTCATAATATCAATAAACTCATTTATATCATCAGAATATTGAATAGCCTTTCTAATTCTCACAAACTGAGGCACCCCTTCAGAATCATATTTCTTAAATCCTGAAATACTTGTATCAGCACCTATAATTCCAGAAGCTGTTACAAAAAAGTCACTAAAGCTATCTATATATCCTGGTGCGGTCTGCATTAAAAACCTATTTCCATACTCAGGTAAAACATCCATGATTACATTCAAATATTGTCCAGTTTCATAACTCTCCCATGTATTATGAGCTAAAAGAATCTTTCCATCCTTTGTAGCAGTACCTGTTGCAATAAATGCTGAACATCCTCCATTATTTCTTCCTATATTGCTTTTGACTTCTCCATCTGAATTATTAGGCCACCAAAAACCTATAAGTTCTCCATATCCATTCCAAGTAAGAATTTCTTGCCATGTTACTTTGAAACCAGCTTTACCTGCCCCATCAGCAATCCCTTTTATTTCATCAAGAAATTCTACATCAACCTTATGTTCAAACTGTTTCACAGCTTGATCAACAAAAAAGCTCCACTCTTTTCCAGTATTCCAGTAAGTTAAAAATTTAAGATTATCAATTATTTCTTTAACTTCATTTGCAAGGAGAAATCCATGTTGAAGTCCTCGTTTATATGCTTCTCCTTCAATATGGACATAGATCCATCCATTTTTCTCATACTTATATCCTTTTCCATAGTAATTTTTATTACTTATATCCATTTTTATCCCTCAATGCACTCTTTAAAAATATTAATATTCTACATATTAATATTGTATTAATAGAGCTTATAAAAGGTGAATTTATGCACTCCATCAGTAATCTGTTAAATATTTATAGTCTTTTAATCTATATAGTTACTTGCAGGGTTGTCCGTTGAACACTATACTATATTATGTATTGATAAAAACTCATGAAGTGAGAGGTCTGTTTATGAAAAAGAAAGATATATTGGAATTAAAAAGGCGTTTAAAGAAGGATGAATGCACATTTACTAAAATGTGTGGATGTTACGTAGATGGCGAAAAAAATATTGTATTAAAATTTAGAGAAACATTTTTAAACTTAGTAGATGAAGAATTCTTTAAATATTTAGAGATAGCTAAAAAAACATTATCAGGAACAGTTGGAAACAACCTTTTAGAACTTAATTTTCCTCTTAATGGAGATGAAGATGAAATAGAAAGTAGACAACTTTCTTTGTTAGCACTTAAGAAAAGTCGATTAAAAGATGATGGACTGCTTGATAGCTTCTATAATATGATTATAAACAGTTATGATTATACTGGTAATTTCCTAATACTTATTTTTCATGATGCTTACGATGTTATTACTAAAACTACTGATAATTCAAAAATAGATGAATCTGAAGAAGTATATGAATATATATTGTGTGCTATATGCCCAGTATCCCTTACTGAACCTGCTCTTGGATACTTTGAAAATGATAATAGAATTGGTGCAAGAATTAGGGATTGGGTGGTTGGTGCTCCAGATTTAGGATTTGTTTTCCCAGCTTTTACAGACCGTAGTACTGATATTCATTCTATTATGTATTATACAAAAAATGCAAAAGATACACATCCAGAATTTATGGAACAAGCATTAGGATGTAGTTCAAAGCAAACAGCTACTGAGCAAAAAGAAACATTTAACACTATTGTTCGTAAGGCACTTGGAAGTGATGATGCAAAAGCTGAGCATTTTTATATGGAGATTCAAGAGACACTAAATAATATGGTAGAGGATCATACTACTGTAAATGGTAAGAATGCTGAACCAATAATTTTGTCTACTGATAATATTCAGGAGGTTTTAATTGAAAGCGGGATTCCTGAAGAGATAACTGCAAAAATAGAAAAATCCTACGTAGAGGAATTTGGCGATACTCCTCCTGTTGCTGAGCATTTAATTGACAAAAAAGCTATTGTTGCTAATGAACAAAGAAAAAAAGAAGAAAAACTTGAAAAGAAAGTTCAAATACTTGAAGAAATCCTTGAAAAAACAAAACAAGAGACTGAGCTAAAGGTAGCTGCTGAACCAATTATAGATGCCGAGGCAGAAAGTATTTTAGAAATAGCTGCCGATTCTGAAATAGGAGCTGATGACAATACTACTCAAAACTATGATGTTGTACTTCACGTAAAACCTCAAAAAGTTCCTCAAATAAAATCACAAATAATTGATGGAAAGAAATGCATTATAATTCCTATGGAAGATGATGAACAAGCTAATGTAAATGGTGTTGAGGCAAATCTTTAATTTATAAAGAATATATATAAACATTAAAAATTGAACCCATAAAATAGACGCTAAAGCACTATTTTATGGGCTCCTTTTGTATAGTAAGTTAGATTTTTATATTTATTACTACCAAGATTCGTAATGAACTATATCTTCAATATTTTTTCTTGGACGAGGCTTAGGAGTTTCATCGGGATAACCAACTGTTATAACTCCAATTACATATTTATCAGATGGTATATTTAAGACTGGTCTAATTTCTTCTTGTGTAAACTCAGCAACCCAACAAACTCCCAAACCTAAATTATTCGCTTGTAGAAGCATATATCCAGTTGAAATTGCCGTATCTCTAATTATCCTTTTTACTTCATCTTGTGGACTATCATCATCTATTGTTATGTCTTCTTTTATTCTGCATCTTATGTCTGCAACACTTACAATAAAAACAGGAGCTGTCATCATCCATTTCTGATTATGGGAAGCCTCCATTATTCTTTGTCTCATTTCATCTGATTTAACTACAATATAATGCCAAGGTTGTGTGTTGTTTCCTGATGGTGCCAACCTTCCACTTTCCAATATTTCATTTATTTTTTCATCCTCAACTTGCTTATCAATATATTTTCTTATACTTCTGCGTGCTTCAATTTCTTTTATCATCAATCTGTTCTCCTTATTCTTTTCTCAAAATATCTACTGTATGGGCACTTGCTCCTAATAGATCTGGTCTCTCACAGGTAGAAAGATGGTACTTAATAAAAAGTTTGTATGCTTCTTCATCCATAGCATTTAAAGTTGGTCTCATATAGTTAGCTGGTCCATCAGCTGCAATTATTTTTATTCTTTTAAGTCCTGCTTCGTCAACTATCTTATTGATATCATCAAGCCTTACATAATCATATAAATCTTCTGGCTTTGAAATAACATGAAAATCATCACTTAACTTTCCATTTTCAATACTTGCTCTAATATTGTTTTCCTTGAATCCATAGGTTAATACACTATATTCATTCATGCAATAAGCTACTAAAATAACTCCACCAAGCTTAGTTACTCTTTTTGCTTCTTGTAGTGCTTTTACCTTATCTTCAAAGGTGTATAAATGATACATTGGTCCAAACACTAAGGTCATATCAAAAGTATTCTCTTTAAATCTTGATAAATCTAATGCTGTTCCTTGATATGCTTTTACAGTGCTTCCTTTTGACTTTAAAACACCTAGATTATGCTTAACAAGCTCAACTGCAGTAACATCATATCCTTCATTTGCTAGTTCCACAGAGTATCTCCCTGTTCCTGCACCAACATCTAAGATTTTTGCATTTTCATAATTCTCTAGATACTCATGAATATACTTCATGGAAGTTATATATTCTACTTGTCCGTGTCTTCTTGTTAATCTTTTGTCCTCACAAAATTTATTATAGTGTTTCTCTAATTCTATTGTCATCTCTTTATATTCCTTATCTATTATATTCAAAATTATTAAACATAAACATTATAGCAAATATTAAGCTATTTTTACAAAGTTCTTTAATATATTTTAATTATGTTTTTTGTAATTTTGTAAATATGAATTATAATTATAATAACTTAAAGGAAAGGAAGAGAAGCACTTGAGAGTCTATATTGCTATAGAGTTTGATAATAACATTGAGAATTATCTTGATAAGATAACATCAAATATAAAGAATTACTGCACTGAAGGCAGTTTTACTCAAAAGAATAACTTTCATTTAACAATTAGATTTATTGGAGAAGCTGATGATACTCAGATTACCAGAATAAAAGAAATTATGGATAAGTCGCTTTTAGGAATAAGTTCTTTTGAATTATTAATAGGTAACCTAGGTATTTTTAAAAGAAAAAAGACAAATATTTTATGGATGGGGATAGATGAAAATGTTGTTCTGTCTGAACTTCATAAAGAGCTTACCATCCTATTACAAGAATATAAGATACCATTTTATGATAAACTTTATATGCCCCATATAACTTTAGGGAGAAGAATTTTACTTAATGAAGATTCTAAAGACCTTAATGACTTGATTAAATTTGAAAGAATTAGAATTCCAGTAAAAGCAGTAAGTCTTATGGCTAGTAAAGAGGAAAACGGGAAACTAAATGGCGTATCTATTTATCGGGTTAATTTGAAAGAATTACTATAACCAATATGTGAGCAACGTCTCTAATAAGAAAAACCCACGACATTTCTAAAATGTACCCGTTGTAAAGGACAGTTTAAAAAAAGACTATATAGCAGACTTAAGAAGATGATTTCTGT
>NZ_JAKGTF010000028.1:0-15580 GCF_022324735.1 Clostridium sp. YIM B02551
TACAAAGTAGAGTCAATAAAATTGAGACTAGAGGCTCTTTTTATTAATTGTCTACTTTATAGGATCCATTTTACTCTGAACTAGACTTCTTTTATTAAAATATATGGTTTTAAGTTCAACTAATAAATTAACTTTCCTAAAAAAAATCCTATACTATGAAAAGATCACAGGAAATAACAAAACAGATATTATAAATATTAAAATAGCAATTGAAATAATTATAGCTATTTTATTTCCAAAATTTAAAGTCCAGCCTACTCCAAATCTTTTCTCTACAAATATAGAAGGATCATTAGGATTATAATAAATTGAGCCTAACTTCCAGTAAGCATCGTCATCTATATTAGTAACATCATCCTCCGACTTTTCCTCTGTAGTATCCTTTAAATTGCTACCACCTTGACCATATCTAATATCTAATGCAATTGGGGCTATTATTATAACTAAAAATAGTATGATAAGAATTGGTGTTAATTGTTTAAAGTTCACTGAAATTATATTTAATGAATTAAAATTTAGTAAAGTAATTAAGGTGGTAACTATTATTGCTAAACTATATATAAATAAAGAATTAATCTTTTTAAATTTATATAGTTTCTGTGAGGATGAAACTGGTTTAGCTGCATCTATTCTATTTTTACTAATTGCTATTGAATAGTTAGTAAAAATAAGCAAAACCACAACCCCCATCATTACTAAACCATTTGTTACAACAGCTCCTACAGACTTCTCAACAAAATTGTTTGCTGTTCCGTCTATCCCCCAATGAATTGCAATTTTAGCTGGCAATTCATCAAATTTCATAAGCGGTATAATTGAGTTCAAAAGTGCTACACCTAGAGGAATCAAAAACCAGTAAAATGGTAAAACTGCATCACTTCTTAATTTTTTTGACATTGTAGTATTTACATAAACCACTTGCTTCTTATTTTCCATTAAGTTATTTTCACCCTTATATTTTTTAACCTTATGATTTGCTCTTAAAAATATTAAGAAATATCCAATTATAAAAAGAAAGATAGTGATTATAAAAATACGTGGAATCATATTAATAGTATTTAATAAACAAAAGTATGCCGCTAATACTATTATAGAGAAGACAGTTAACTCTATAGTATACTGTTTAGTTATCCTTTTTATTTCCTTATCTTTAGCTCTATCTAATGGAATAAACACACCAAATATTAAATCTTTTCTTGTTAATTTTGGGGTAAGGATGAAGGTAATATATAATACGCCAAAAATAATAATATTTATTATATTTGCAGTTAATAGCTCACTCATAACAATTATCTCCTTAAATCTTATTTTTCATATTTTTCATATAACTTTTTGCATGTCCCAATAAATTCTTCCTCAGATATTCCAAAACAATAGGCTTCCGCAATAATATTGCTTAGTTCCTCATTTAATATGCTAAGAGATCTATCATTTTTTCTAATTGGAATTGGATTTATGATAGCACCTTTTCGCCTGTCTATTGTAACAAAGCCCTCATCTTTTAATAAATTATATCCTTTGTTTACTGTATGAAGATTTATTCCAATATCCTCTGCCATCTGCCTTACTGATGGAAGACTTTCCTCTGGCTGAAGTTCACCACATGCAATACCACTAATAATTTGGTTTTTAAGTTGAAGATAAATAGGTGTTTCACTTTGAAAATCAATTCTAAGCAACATTCTAACCCTCCTTTTAATATCCTATTAGTTATATTTGTTATATATAATATATAACAAATATAACTGCTTGTAAAGAAAAAAGATCAAATAAATTATAGTTTATTTGATCTTGAAATCCTCTATATTTTAATATTAATTTTTTCAGATAATAGTGGTGCTCCTACCCTATTTACAGATGGATATCTGTCTACATATTTTAAACCAAGTTCAAAAACTCTCCCCCAGTAATCTTCTGGAATAGACTTTTTCTTTTTATCAATAGCCTCCGTATCATCTGATAAGAATTCTGCAATATTAGGAGTAAATCCTACCCATAATCCCATTGGATTTTCACCTGGAATTATGTCTTCATCATACTTATTTCCAGTTTTGTATGTGTTTAATGTTAACAATCTTGAGCTTATCGTTAGTTTATATTCCTTAATTAAACTTTTAGGATAGGACAGTATTGTCACACAATCTAAATCCTCTGAATATGCTGCTATTAATAACGGATTCAATGATACAACAATTGCAGGTTCAGGAAATCCACTTTGAAGTAACTTTTTAAATTTTTTTATTTTAAAATGATTTATAATACTATAGGGATGCATCTTACCTTTAAATAAATCTGCTCTTAAATATCTTAGTTTATCATTGGAAACAGTAATATCCTTATTGATATTACAATGATAATATTTTTTCATATCCAAGAAACTATCCTCCAATATTATTTTCTCTATAATATGTTTATTTATATACTTTAAAAAATATCATAACATTCCCATAATATTTACAATATTATTTCATTTTTATTCATACGCAAAAATATGTGGATTATTTTCTAAGAATATACTATACTAAAGGAGAATGATTTTTTAAGAACTTTAATTAATCCCTTAGGGAACATCAGTTTACTTACTAAGCAGTACTATTGCAGCACACAGTAGTACACAATGCTTTAGTATAGATTTTTACCCTTCATCAAAAGAGAGGCCCACATTTTACCCGTGTGAAAGCCTCTCTTAAATTTTGCCCATTTTTTGAATCTAAAATAATTATCTTTCTATTCTTTGGAATTGCATATTTGCTTTAAAATTGTTATCATAATATTGTTATTTTTTATTATAAAATTGGGGGGCTATACATATGAAAAAAACAATAGTAACAAAATTTGGGGGGAGCTCGCTTGCAAGTTCTGAGCAATTTAGAAAAGTTAAATCCATTGTATCTTCTAATAAAGATAGAAGATTTGTAGTTCCATCTGCTCCTGGTAAAAGAGATAGCAAGGACTATAAAATTACTGATTTACTTTATCTATGTAATGCTCATGTTAAAACTTCTATTCCTTTTGATGAAGTATTTAAACTAATAGAAGAAAGATATTGCAGTATTGTTAACGACTTATCTATAGATATTGATATCAATATTCCTCTTGAAAAAATTAAAGAAGATATTAAGAATGGTGCTTCAGCTGATTATGCAGCCAGTAGGGGAGAATATTTAAATGGACTTATTTTGGCTAAATATTTAGAATATGAGTTTATTGATGCAGCCGAAATAATTGTATTTAACGAAGGTGGCACTTACGATCAAGAAAAAACAAAAATTAAGGTTGAAGAAAGATTATCCAAGGTTAAAAATGCAGTAATACCTGGATTTTATGGAGCTAATGAAGAAGGTGAAATTGTTGCATTTTCTAGAGGTGGGTCAGATGTAACTGGTTCAATTATCGCAGCCAGCATTAACGCTAGTTTATACGAAAACTGGACTGATGTTTCAGGATTTCTAATGGCTGATCCTAGAATAGTAGATAATCCTAAGGCTATAGAAAAGATTACTTATAAAGAATTAAGAGAGCTTTCTTACATGGGTGCTTCTGTTTTACATGAAGAAGCTATTTTCCCAGTTAGAGAGGCTGGAATATATATAAATATAAAAAATACAAATAGACCTGAGGACCCTGGTACATTAATAGTTGATGATATACAAGATGTAAAAAATCATGGAAGAATTACTGGAGTTGCTGGAAGAAAAGACTTTACTGTAATTGCTATAGAAAAAGCTCTTATGAATTCTGAGCTTGGTTTTACAAGAAGAATTTTATCAATTCTTGAATCTTACGGAATTTCCTATGAAAATATGCCTTCAGGGATAGATACTGTTTCTTTAGTAATTGCTGATTCTCAGTTAAAGAATAAAAAGGACAAAGTAGTCGAAGAAATTAAGAGACAATGTTCACCTGATTCAATTGATGTTTATCCAAATATGGCTGTTATAGCTACGGTTGGACGCGGAATGGCCAAGGCTACTGGAGTAGCTGCAGTATTATTCTCAGCTCTTGCAAAAGCAAATATAAACGTAAGAATGATTGACCAAGGATCAAGTGAGATGAATATATTAGTAGGCGTTGCTACTTCAGATTTTGAAAAGGCCGTAAATGCTATATATAATGCATTTGAAAAGTAATTAACAAAAAGTTCAACGCTTATAGATCTAAGTTTCTAAAATTGAAGAAATGAAGAGCAGAAATCACCGATTTCTGCTCTCTTATTTATATACTGAAATTATTTATATTCAGCCTCTTTGTACTTTTTACATTTGGTTCATTTGAAATATTTATACTGTAAGATTTGTTAATCCTTTTATAACATCGCCTATTAACTTACTTTAAAAGTATTTTTTTAACTCTAGTCTTTCTTAAAACTGTAATTAGTGCTGCGGAGATTAATAAAGAACAAATAAATCTAATCATTGTATTTGCAAATAATATTGGAGCAAGCACTGAAAGCCATATCATTATAATTTGATGTGAACAATATATTCCTATACTGTACTCTCTACAAGCTTTAGAAATTTTAGTTGAAATATTCTTACTATAATTAATTGCCCAAATTAATATTAAAGGTGCTGCAATTATTGCTGACAGATACATATTAGCATCTTTAGAAACACCAGTTTTATTTAATATAAATGCTTCAACCAATAAAAGTATAATTGAAATTATACTTAGCAATCCTGCTTTTTTTATCTTTTTATTCAGTTTATATTTATTAATAAATGCACCTAAAGATACAAAAAGAATTGATTCTGTAACGCCTATTTGTGGCATCATAAATATTGATGTGTACCCTTTAATCAATGGATTTATCAATGTTGCTTGAAATAATCCATAATAAGTATCACCGGTTGTCCCAAATAGATATAATACAAATCCAATCAAAAGTAAAATAAATATTTTATCTTTTTTTAGTAATGGTGATATTATAAAAATAGTAATGATTAACGAGGATATATACCAAAGGCTTCCTGTTATTCCAACTAGTAATAATCTCTCAATTAGCATTATAGGAGGTGCTCCTAAACTACTTAAGACTATCGGAAATAATGCTATAATCTCTATAGTTACCCAAGAAAGATAAAGAATTAGTAATCTTTTCAATGTTGCTTTAGGCTCTTTTTTTAATTGAATTCGGTCAAATAAAAAATAACCTGAAACCATAAAAAAAAATGGTACTGCAAGTCTACTAATTCCCATGCTCGTTGCAATCCATAAATTTTCATTTATTGAGTGAAAAGCCATTGTGTGAATTGATACAACTGCAACAGCAAATAGCAATCGTAATACATCAATCATTCCATAGTAACTCTTATTATTTGTTTCCATGATACAGCCACTCTCCTTAAAAAATCACTTTAATATTTTATTTATTTTTTAAAATACAAATCCTTCTATACCATATTTACGAAAACTATTTTCTGTTTTCTGACACTTATATGGAAAAAAATAATTTCAACCAAAAAAACTATTATCGCAATCCCTCACGATAATAGTTTCTTATTAATTAAATCTTATTAAGCATATTTTAAATATAAACGCTAAGCTTCTTCTCTATTCTACTGTTATGGCAGTTACTGGGCATTGTTCACAAGCCTCATTTGCGCTTGCTAACAAATCTTCTCCTAGTTCATTTTCGATTGCTTTTGCCTTTCCATCATCATCCATATCAAATACTTCTGGACTTATGGCAGCACACAATCCGCATCCTATACATGTATCTTTATCTACACAGGCTTTCATTTTAATCATCTCCTTTATATAAGTTTATAAGCAGATTTTACCAAAATATTTATATAAAATAAGTAACTTTAGTTACCACATTAATGAAAGTTATCTATATTTTTCAGCTATTATTTTTCCAAATTCTCTACATCTATCCATAGCTTCATCATCAGGATTCCAAAGTTCCTTTATACCATCATTCATCATTTCAAAGCCAGCTTTAGTTAACTCCTCTGTTATTATCTTAACCGATTCACCACTCCATCCATAGCTTCCAAAGGCAGCTGCTTTTTTACCTTTAAATTCTAATCCTTTTATCATTTCTAATATTGAAGCAGTTGATGATAAAATACCCTTATTAATTGTGGATGATCCTACTAAAACTATTTTTGACTTAAATACTTCTGTGATTATATCGTTCTTATCAAGCTTTGATGAATTTAATTGTTTTATTGTAACGTTTGAATTTACACTCTTTATTCCTTCTACTATAGCCTCTGCCATCTTTGAAGTTCCGCCCCACATTGTATCGTATACTAATGTAATTTGATTTTCAGAGTAATCTTTTGCCCATTCAACATATTTTTCTACAATTTGAAGTGGTTTATCTCTCCATATTATTCCATGACTTGGACATATCATATCTACAGGTAAATTAAATCCTAATATTTCATCAACCTTCTTAACTACAAATTTACTAAAAGGTGTTAATATATTAGCATAATATTTAATTGCTTCTTGATATAGTTCAAATTGGTCTACGGTATCATTGTACATGTATTCCGAAGCATAATGTTGTCCAAATGCATCATTACTAAACAATATATTGTCGCCAGTCATGTATGTAAACATACTGTCAGGCCAGTGTAACATTTTAGCTTCAATAAATATTAATTTGTTTTCTCCAATATCTAATGTATCTCCAGTTTTAACAGTTACAAAATTCCAATCCTTGTGATAATGCCCCTTCAATATTTTAGCTCCATTTTTTGTACAATAAATTGGAGTATCTTGAATCTCCTCCATTAGATCTAGTAATCCGCCACTATGATCTGGCTCTGAGTGATTTGCTATTATATAATCTATTTTCTTTAAATCTACTTCTTTCTTTAAGTTTGCAACAAATTCCTTAGAAAATGGACTCCAAACTGTATCAATTAGTACTGTTTTTTCATCCTTTATTAAATAAGAATTATATGAAGAACCCTTATGTGTAGAATATTCTTCACCATGGAACTTTTTAAGCTCCCAATCAATCTTTCCAACCCAAGTAACTTTTTCATTTAACTTAAAACTCATTTATATTCCTCCAATCGAGATTTTATTTTCTATGAGTTTATAATATAATTTTTTAAATTTGTTTTCTGTGATTCAAATCAATTTATAACTTTAATTTCCCTACTTTAGAAAATAAGGAGTTTTTAACAAAAAACTCCTAAATTATAATGAATTAAACTGTAAATACTAACTGTAGAGCTTTAAATTTATTAAATTACATATACACATTTAAATGAAAATCTTGTCCTTGTGCACTATATTAAAGGAGGTACTTATATGAAAAACGATAATAAAAGAACTTTTGAGAAAAAAGAATTTTTAAGAAATGGTTCAAAAACTCAAGATCAATGGGCGAAAAATCGTGAAAACACTACTTTAGAAAAACCTGCTTTAAATGAAAGCGCAATTGAAGCTCAAAAAAGAGGCTTTGAGTAAAAGGTGGTGAATTAAATGAGTGAAGATAAAAAATCTAAAGATTTAAACAAAATAACTAAAAAAGAAATAGCTATGGGTGAAAGAGGACCTTATGTAAGTGAAGTTCAGTATTTTGATACACCTGAAGATTATAATGATGCTTTCAAAAAATATTATCCAGAAAATAAAGCTCCTAAGCTATAAATATAACATGGTAAAGGATTACTAAATATCTTATTAGTAATCCTTTACCATGTTATACTAATTGTACATTCTTATATTCCATATATATCTGAGAATTCTACTTTAATCTTTTCATATAAATTACTGTATGTATTGTAATTTATGGCTTCAACTGCTACTTCATCAGAAATATATCTAATAGGCAATTCAATAATAAATTCGCTACCAACTCCCAAGCTGCTTTTTACTGTAATTCTTCCATTGTGTTTATCAACTAAAGATTTAACAAGTGCTAAACCCATTCCACTGCCTTCATGATTTCTCGTCAACGACTTATTTACCTGCGTAAATTTCTCAAAAATCATATCCAGCTTATCTTCTGGGATACCTATACCTGTATCCTCTATTGAAATGAATATAGATTCTTCTTTCTCAAATACATTGACTATTATCTTTCCTCCTCCCCCAGACTTAGTGAATTTAACAGCATTTGAAAGAATATTTAATATAATATTTTCAATTTTTTCTGGATCTGCAGCAATAATCTTTTCTTTTAATTTAGAGTTAAAAATCACTTTAACCTCTATATCTTTAATAAATTCCTCAACTTCTTCAGTGACCTCTCTTACTATGTCTACAATATCTATGTTTTGAAAATTTATATCATAATAATCTGTATCAACCTTAGTAACTTCAATTATATTATTAAATGTTCTCATAAGCCTATAACAGTTCCTTTTCATTGTGTCTAAATATTTCCCAACAAATTTGTTTTGAGATTTGCCAGGTATATTTGTTACTTCAATAAGCTGAATTGCAGATAAAATAACGTTAATAGGAGTCCTTAACTCATGTGAAATATTTGAAAAAAACTCTTTTCTAATATTTTCGTACTCCATATTCTCACAAATCAGCTTATTATTTTCCTCTATGGTATTCTTTAGATTTATCAAATCCTCCTCAATATTTCTTCTTTCTTGCATTTCTTTTTGAAGAGTTTCTTTTGCCACTAATACTTCTAAATCAACTTCTAACCTTTCACTAAGTATCTTAATAAGCTTATAATTATTTTCATTTGTAAAACTATCTATATTTCCAATGGCGCAAATTATTCCGAATATTTCACCATCTGGCCACTTGATTGGAACTGCGAAATTAAATTCCTCAAATTCCTCAAATTCCAAATCTTTAGTTATAAACCTTTGTTTATTCTTAACAATAGTTTTGCAATAAAGCTCTGATAGAAACCTATTACCATCTCCTTTTTCATAAGGATTTTCGCCATTTTTATTGGTAATAAATACTTCCACCTTTTCATCTTTAATATGCTTAATAAGTGCTATAGGTATGTTGAGTGTTATGGCCATAATATCAACTATTTCTTGCCATTTGCTCATAATTGAGTCAGATATCTCTGGCCTTTTATTTGAAGTAATAGTCAATGTAATTGATTTTTCATGTATGCTAGCTTTTACATCAGAACATCTCATAATAACCCTTCTTTCATATTAAAACCCATTCAGAATAAATCCAACCATGTCTTAAAGAGAGTAAATATCAGAAAACTCAATATTCATTTTTTCTATATTTTTTTCTTTCTTAAATTCATAATCTTTAGTATTCACTACATTAACTTGATGAAAACTTCCATCTACTAATGCAGGTAAATGAACTAAGAATTCTGTGCCTTTGGTGAGCTTACTTTTTACTTCAATAGTGCCACCATGCATTTCTACAAGACTCTTTACAAGGTTTAATCCAATACCACTCCCTTCTTTTTTCCTTGCTAGAGAACTTTCTACTTGTGTAAACCTATCAAATATAGTTTGAAGCTTATCTTCTGGTATACCACAACCAGTATCCTTTATAGATATAATTATTTCTGAAATTCTATCGTATATATTTACCTTAATACAACCATCAGCTTCAGTGAATTTTATAGCATTAGAAAGCAAATTTAAGATTATTCTTTCTATTTTCTCCTCATCACAACTAATGATTTTTTCTTCGACTTCAGTATCAAAAATCAATTCTATATTCTTACCTTTAAGGTACTCTACTACAGAAGATGAAATTTCTTCCACTATATTTATAATATCGCTATTTTTTCTATTTAATTTATAGAATCCTGCATCTATTTTTGTTATATCTAAAAAATTATTTACTAATCTTAATAATCTATAGCAATTTTGTTTCATCAATTTTAAATAATTTTTTATCTTGCCTATATTTATTTTTCCTTCATCATCTGTATACATCCCTAAAACCTGTACAGAACTTAGAATTATATTTAAAGGTGTCCTTAATTCATGTGATATATTTGATAAAAAGTCTGTTTTTATCTTGTCGTATTCCAAAGTTTTCTCAAGTAATAGTTTTTCCTCAAGCATCTTTAACTTTAATTCTTCTAATTTAATCTTATCAGTCACATCTCTTAATACTGAAATAACACATTCTTCATTATCATATATTATCTTTCTTGAATTCACCTCTAAAAAAATTTCAGTTCCATTATAGTAATAAGAATATATTTGAGGTGAAAGAACATTATTATAAGTTATTAAATCCTTCAACCTAGCATCAATAGTATCATACCATTTGGAGTCAATTATCTTTTTAAACTCACTTCCTATCATATCCTTTGGACTCTTAAATCCACTTAATTTTGCTAAGTTTTCATTTGCGAATATGATTTTACCATCACAGTGAACTCCAATATAGTCAGGTAAGGTTTTTAATAATGTTTCATATTTTCTTTCACTCTCATTTAATTTTTGCTCTATATTTTTTCTTATAGTTATATCCTTAAATACAACTATTTTTTTATCTTCTCCTAGAGAATTAATGGAGCATTCAACTTGTATTCCTTTATTCCCTTTACTTAATATATTGGTTTCAAAAAAACAAGGTTTCTTATCTACTTCAAAATTTTCCACTCTTCTAATAAATTCATCTCGATGACCCAAAGATATAAATTTGCTAATTTTTGTCTTCATAACGTTATTTATATCTACTTCTCCTAATAATTCTGATGCCTTTTTATTTAGTGCCTCTATTAAATTATGATTAGTAACAAATATACCTATTTGAATCTCATTAAATATACTTCTATTTAAAGCATCCCTTGTTATATACTCATTTCTTATATTTTCTTCTTTCTTTTTTTCATTACTTATTTCCTTAATTATACTTAATACTATATTATTCTCTTCATCCCCAATATTTACTGTGAAGACTTCAACTTGAAATGTGTCACCATTCTTACAACAATGGATATCTTTAAAAAGCTTTCCTTCTTCTAATAATCTTAGTATTTGATCTTCATCATTTTTCTTAATTTTTTTACTTATGTCATGAATTGAAAAGTTAGCAATTTGTTCACTGGTATATCCATATCTTCTTAATGCCACTTCATTTGCTCTAAGAATTTTGCCTGTTGAAGGACAAATAAGTAACATAATTTCATTTGAGTTCCTAAACATATTTTCTAATATTAAATTTGAATTCAAGTACTTACTCATATCTTCAAAATCCATGTATATACCACCTTCATAAATGTTTGATTATTTTTGTTGCCTCATTTTATAATTTCAACTAATATTTACAAAATCCTCCTCTTATATTAAATTTTTATTAATAATTACTTGTAACAAAAAAAGAACTAAATATAATTTTATGATTATTTTAGTTCTTTCAAATGATTATCTTATTGCAGTTTTATTGTTATCTTCAATATAATTGTTTATAACTTTTTCAAAACTTAAGACATCTTTCATTTCGTAAAAGCCAATGGGTACTCTAAATCTATCGCTTCTTCATTTTCTAATGATCTATACCAGATATTATTTCTTATTATATCATTCCTATTTCTATCAACTAGAATAATATTTAGACCTTTTACAGAATCCAGTCTTAATTTTTTTTGATATTCTTTCTTTATATTTCTTATGCTGTTATTGTTCTCTTCTGTGTAATGTAATATTACTATTGTTTTATTATAATCCTCTATTAACTCTCTAAACATCCCATTAATATGTCCATCGTCTGAATTAAAGCCAAATCCGACTATACAAATAATATCTGCCTCCATAAGTCTATTAAATAAATTTACATATCTCGCGGACATTTTTACTGAGGTTAATGGCTTTATTCCACTTTGTGTAAAAAGAAACGGTACAATTATGTGTTTTTTCTTTTCATTTTCTTTCTCAGTAACTATTTTGTTTAGATAAGGATCATAGTAATCCTTTACTGAACCATTAAGGTAAAAAACCTCTTTTCCAATTATATCTTCTATAAATGAATTATAATTGGTAGTACCAACAGCAACTAATTCATAATCATCCTCAAGCTTTAAAATGTCATGATAATATCCATTTCCTTGAGCAATTTTCTCTTTATTTTTATCTGCTTGAAAATTTATATATCTTCTAACTGTATAAAGAAATATTATTATCTTACTGAATTTACCCCAATCAGTTTTAGGATTATATATATATCTCCAATTACTATCAATTAGTGTTTGATAATCCAATGCCCTAGAAAAAATATCTTCTAAAATCAACATTCCAAACTGTAAGATAACTTCCTCATTATTTGTTATCTCAAATATATTTTTCTCTTCGTTTTCTATTAATAATTCTAAGCCTCTCATTCCAGTATTACTGTAATCTAATGAGAATACTGCCCCTAAGTCATCAAACAAATCAATTGTATCAGGGCTTTTTTCAAAAACTCCATCATTTAGCCTATGTATAAGTTCCTCTCCTAATGAACCTATTAGTAATTCTAAAATTGTTCTTGTTATATTTTTTATATTTTTATTAAATTCTTTACTAACATTATCAATTTGTATAAGTCTTAAAAAGGCTGAAAAATAATTAGTTCTAAAGATTTCATTCATATCTGCGCCCAGCATATGATTTAACTTTATTTCTTGCCCATAGTTAAACTTACCTATCTCAACACCAAGTACTTCTTCAAAAATCTTATCAATATCTAATCCCTGTTTATACAATCCTTCTACTATAACATTAACATTTTCATCAAAGTGTCTTAAGTAATTTATTATAAGTCCTCTTTTATTTTCCAAGCTTCCTTTTACTATTGAATCATATTGACCTTTGGTAAAGGCTGTTAACTTTTTGTTCTCAAAATCATCAGGTAACCAACTTGAATAAGGTGATTGCTTATCTACATTTTTCAGTTGATTCTTCAAGCTATCTTTATCCTTTGATGTGTTCATTCTAAAAATATCCAATGCAAATTTTCCTCCAGAAGGCAGACCATATGAGCATTCAGCTCCTGCCCCTAGGAATAATGCTACTTTCTTCATAATTACTCCCCCTAATAAGTTATTAGTTGAACTTAAGACCCTATACTATTTTTATATTAATCCATCTATATGAATATTATACAATATCTGTATAAGTAAAAACACCAACTATGTACAGTTGATGTTTTGTTTATGATCTAACCAATCATTAATATTTTTTCAATCTCATTATTCGATATTGGCTTACTAAAAAGAAATCCTTGAGCTATATCACAATTAATTTTCTTTAAAATCTCGTATTGCTCATTTGTTTCAATGCCCTCTGCTATTACTTTTAAGTTTAGCGTATGGGCTAATTGAATTATACCTGTTAATATATGTTTGCTATTATCAGAAACCGCGATATCATTTATAAAGCTTTTGTCAATTTTCAAGTTATCTATAGGAAGGTTTTTCAAGTAATTTAAGGATGAATATCCTGTCCCAAAATCATCCAATGAAACCTTTACCCCTAACTTTTTCAGTTTCTCTAGGGTTTTTATACTTCTATCTAAGGACTTAATTAATGCAGTTTCTGTAATCTCTAATTCTAATTGTCCGGGTTCCAAGTTATTTTCTTCTAAAACATTTCTAACAATTTCAATAAAGTCACTTTGTTCAAACTGTATTGGTGATATATTAATTGCAATAATGTTTTTAATTCCTTTTTCTATCCATTTACTATTTTGTTTACACGCCTCTCTTAGAATCCATTCTCCTAATGATATTATTAGCCCCGAATCCTCTGCTACACTAATAAATTCGACTGGAGAAATTTCACCTAGTTCTTTACTATTCCATCTAAGCAAAGCTTCATAACCAATTATCTTTTTAGTTTCAACATTATATTGTGGTTGATACTTTATTGATAATTCGTTATTTTTAACTGAATTTCTTAAATGTTTTTCTAGAATATCCTTTCGATATATTTTTTCGAGAAGCATTTTATCATAAAAGCGATATTTATTTTTTCCGAGCTTTTTAGCCTCGTACATAGCAACTTCTGAATTTTTAATAATACTATTTATATCAGTCCCATCATATGGGTATATAGCTATTCCTATATTTAGAGATACATATACTTTCTTCTCTGCAATTTTAAATTCATCATTTATATTGTTTATTATCGAATCAGCTAAGATTATTACCTCGGTTTTTTCTTTATAATTATCAAAAAGAACTATAAATTCATCTCCACCCCATCTATAAATACTACATTTATCATCTATCACTTTACGCAATTGCTTTGCTATTAAAATAAGTAATTGATCTCCATAATGATGACCTAAAATGTCATTAGTATTTTTAAAATCTCCAATATCTAAAAATAGTAATGCAAATTTTCTGTTTTTATTCTCAGAACCTACTATTTCACATAACCTTTTTATTAAATAGGATTTATTACAAAGCTTCGTTAAGCTATCATGATTAGCTAAATATTTTATTTTCTCATCTCTTTCTAGTAGTTCATCATATTGTTTTTTCAACTCTTTTTTAGTTGCTTTTAATTCTTTCCTGGTATCCTCTACTTTAATTTCAGATTTTTTATCTCTTTTTATTACACATAGAAGTATTAGAAATACAACTAGTACTAAAAAATGCAAAAAAATAAAATAACCTTTTAAAATATCAGTTGATAAATTCATAACATGCCATCCTATAACTAAATATTATTGTTACTTCCTTACTTTATTGTATGAAAAAAACAAATTCATTTGTAAAAATTATTGTTTTACGAGATAAATTTTACCACATAAGTTTTTATTTTACAACATAAAACTACATATAATTTGCATTTTCTACATACTTCTTCCATTATTACTTATTTATATTAATTTATATATGATATTTCATTAAAAGTATCATTTTTAGACTGCTAATATGTATTTATTTTCCAGAATATTTATTGTGTTTTTGGATAACTTAATATCAAGGAACAAATAAAGATTAAGCCAAGACTTAAATATATTTATAATTATTTAAGTTCAGTGTGATTATAAATTATTATTTATAATTGCGTGAATTCTATATGGTTAGGAAAAGTGTTGTTATAGTCGGAAACTAAAACTTCTTATTATAATAATATTCCAACTTATCATGTAGGGTTTAGCGAATATCATATATGGTGTTGAAATGATGTTATATAGCCGTGAGGTTATATAGGGTTGTGTAAATATCTTATATGGTAGAATGAACCATTATTATGAGTAGTGATTTATTTGTATATAGTCGAAAGATTATATATGTATAATAAGTTATTTATAATAGTGCTAGTTTAATCTTATTTGTTTCCTGTAACACAATTGGAATCTTTTAATATAATATTAATTATCCAAATTTATAAATATACAATCACATGATGCTTCAATACTAAAAAACTCATTTTTTAGTATTTTTTTATTTATACATTTTTGTTAGAAAATAAAGGTAGGTGAAAAAGATGCAATTATTAGTACTTTCTCTAGCTATTGGGATGATTTCTGCCATTTCATACGCAGCATTCTGTCTATTTAAAGAATATAAAATCAACTTAAAAAGATATAAAGATAAGCTATAATAGTACAAAAAGAAGCCTTTTTTATTGATATGCTCCTTTTATAGTAGACAGTTAAAATAATAAAACTGTAACTATAGAGGGAGCATTTTATTATGGGAAGAAAAAGCAAC
>NZ_JAKGTF010000029.1:0-7528 GCF_022324735.1 Clostridium sp. YIM B02551
CGTTGACTTAAGTTTATTTCTAAATCTTACTTCATTTCCTCTGTTTAATTTTCAAAGACCATTTTGTTTGTTTCATCTCTGCTCTCTCGCAGCGACAAGTAGTATCTTACCATATATATTTCGTCACTTTTCTACCCAAAGTTCATTTATAAGATATTATGTATATAATACTCCCTTTTTCAACTTATTTCAAGCTTTTTTAACTATTGATACACACGGAGAAGTGTTTTCATATATAACGTTTTCTTATTTCTAAAATTGATACAATGTTTAATATAATATCAAAAGTGTTATAATATTTTAGGGTGATAATTATGTCGGTAAATATAAAAAATAGTTGGCAAGACTTATTAAAAGACGAATTTGAGAAAGAATATTACTTAAAGCTTAGACAATTTCTTATTACAGAATATAACACCACTTCAATTTATCCTAACATGGGTGATATTTTTAACGCATTAGAGTATACTCCTTATGAAAATGTGAAAGCTGTAATATTAGGTCAAGATCCATATCATGGACCTGGCCAGGCACACGGCCTTAGCTTTTCAGTAAAACCTGGTGTTAAAATTCCACCATCATTAGTTAATATGTATAAGGAACTTAGAGATGACTTAGGTTGTTATATTCCTAATAACGGTTACTTAAAAAAGTGGGCAGATCAAGGAGTTTTACTTCTAAATGCTTCTCTTACAGTTAGGGCACATCTTGCAAATTCTCATAAGGGAAAAGGATGGGAAATACTAACTGATAAAATAATATCTTTATTAAATGACAGGAGTGATCCAGTAGTTTTTATACTTTGGGGAAATAATGCTATTTCAAAGGAGAAATTCATAACAAATCCTCAGCACTATATTATAAAATCTGTTCATCCAAGTCCATTATCAGCTTCAAGAGGTTTCTTTGGTTCAAAGCCCTTCTCTAGAACTAATGACTTTTTAAAATCTATAGGAAAAGCTCCTATAGACTGGCAAATCGAAAATATATAAAAAAGAAGGTAAAAAGTTACGCAGTAATGTGAACTTTTTACCTTCTTCATGTTCTTAAACTAATATTTCCATCTATAATGTCCGTGTATAGGGTTCTTAAACCAACTCAACTTTGCTTCTGAGGCTGCAGGATGAGAATTGTGGATTACATATGGAATGCCTTTATTATCTCTTCTATCTGAAATAATAGCTATATGCTCATAACCTTCTAGAAAAACTACAACGTCCCCAGGCTGCCATTCCTTCAAATTATTGATATCATCTTCTTTAAATTCCGTTGTGAGACTATCACAATTTCTTTTTAAGAATATATCTTCATTCACAACCCGCCTAAAATCTATATTAGGGTCTGGCTTTCCATTAACTCTCTTATATGCTCCTAAATTTCCACTAATATCTTTATCCATTAAATCCTTTATAGATACATTTATTCCTTTAAATCCTCTCCATATGACATCAGTACATACCCCTTCTCCATCAGGCGGATATCCTCCTGAATAATATGCATCTTTATATATTGTCTTTTTCTCAACTTCCTTTCTAGCCTCGTTTACTATATCTATTGGATCTGCTATCCCATTTTTATTTTTATCTACTTTTGAACTTTCATCTGGGACTTGGACTTTATCAATTGGTAACTTATCAATAACCTTATCTATTATCTCACTACCTTTATCATATTGAATTTTTCCATATATAATAAAAGCTACGAAGAGTATAACTCCGAATATAAAAAATATTTTTCTTTTTCTCATAAATCCCCCTAAAATTATACACAGATTAACGCATATATTTATATTTTATCCACAAATTCCTTTTATTTCTAGGCTAGATATGTTGATATATTTTGATTTAAGATATTATTAATAAAGTTTTATGAATTTAATTGATAGACCTTCTCCATATGCTTCGTATACTAAATAGAAAGTAGGTGATATTTAAATGACTGATACTAAGATTATTAATGGACTAAGAAACCAAGATACGAAGTCTCTTGATCTTCTTATCGATAACTATGGAAAACTCATCTATACAGTAATTAATAACATTCTGGATAGAAGTCACAATAAAAACTATATTGACGAATGCTTTGATGATATCCTACTTAATATTTGGTATAACATTGATTGCTTTGATGAGAACAAAGGAATCTTCAAGAATTGGATTATATCAATAGCTAAATTTAAAGCAATTGATTATAAGAGAAAGTTTTCTAAGTCTTTAAGTGATGTAGATATTAGTTCTACTGACATAGCTGAATCTTCTAATATTGAAGAAGATTTGACCTTAAAAGAGGAATATGAAGAATTGTTTAAACTAATAGAAAAACTAAGTGAAGTAGATAGAAATATCTTTTTAAAGAAATATATTAATGAAGAAAGTATTGAAGAAATAAGCAAGGAATTGAGCTTATCGCCTGATTATATTTACAATCGAATATCTAGAGGAAAAAAGAAATTACAAGATATGAAAAGGAGGCTTTATTATGAATAAGCTGCTTTTAAAAGCTTTTAATTATATTAACTACTCAGAAACAGAATTAAATGATTATGAAACCATTTCTATAGATTCAGATATAAACTTAGAAAACAGAAAAAAACTGATTAAAGAAAAGATTAAAATAAAAAATTCTTTAGATTGTGATAATACTGTTCTGTCAAACTTATTAGAAAATGAAGAATTATTAGAACGATTTAGAGGACAAAGTACAGCTTTTAATTTTTGGATTAATATGAATGCTTTTAACTATAGAGCTTATGTCCCTTATATGATTAGAGATATAGGGCAATACTACACCTTTTATTTAACTAACAAAAGGCTTGTAATTTTAGAAACCAATCAACTTCAAAAAATTAAAAAAAGTTTGTTTATAGATTTAAATGATATCTCAAAATTTGAGTACAAGGAAAAGTCCTATGGATTTAAATTTGTAGTTAAATTTAAAAGAATAGAGGAAAAATATGATTTTAGAGAAAGTTATTTTTTATTTGGAGATTATTTTAAATACTCTTATAGATTTAAAGTATCAAGTAAAATTGCTAGAAAAATAATACCTATTTTAGATAGCACTATTAATTCTAACTAATATAAAAGCTGTCCCAAATTATTTTGAGACAGCTTTCTTTTATTTTAAATTTCCTACAATTTTGGTTCCATGTAACTCCCTTGCTCCAGTAACTTCTGCTATTCTTCTAAAATTTTCAGAAGTTATGCCTCCTCCTGGCAAAATTATTATTCTTTTATTTGCGTATTTTACTAGATCTGCAAGCTCGTTCATATTTTTTTCAGCCTTGTCTGCTCCACCTTTAGTCAGAATCCTGTTTACTCCCAAATCTACTAATATATCTATTGCTTCCTTTTTATCCTGAATTTCATCAAATGCCATATGAAAAGTTATACTCATAGGCTTAGCAAGCTTAATTAAATCTCTCATTATTTTAACATCAATTTTATTTTCTTTATTCAATACACCTACTACAATTCCATTTACACCTAAATGTCTACACTCTTGAATATCCATTTTCATAATTTCAATTTCATTTTCAGAATAAACAAAATCTCCTCCCCTAGGCCTTATAATCACATTAAATGGAGTTCTTAAATTTTTTTTAGCAATAGTTATTGATCCAATACTAGGAGTAGTTCCACCTTCTAACATATTATCACAATACTCTATTCTGTCCGCCCCTAATTCCTCCGCAATTCTTGCTTCTATATAGGATCCAACTGCGGCCTCTAATATATATTCCACACTAACTCTCCCTTTCATTATCATAAAATTCTTTTTTATCTATATATATTTTATTTCTATTAATTGCAAAACTAATGTCTTCTTCCTCTACAATCTCTAATATTTTTAAGTTAATGTCTTCTTTTGTCTTTTTATATTCAACAAACTCCATCACATTTGTGTAAAAATATATAAAAATCTCTAAACTCTCTTTAGTAAATTCATCAAATGCAACAATAATTACATTCTTATTTACCCTGGAATCACTTTTTAGCAATTCCTCTATTCTATGAATTAACCTTCTAATTTTTTTACTTTCTGTCTCACAATCTAAATATAATCTAAAATATATTCTTCTTTCATCTCTTAGTGTCCAATTAGTTATATGAGAATTTGCGAGTTTTGCATTTGGAATAGTCACTAAAGCATCAGAGAATGTAGTAATTTTTGTACTTCTAAAAGTTATTTCCTTTATTATGCCTTCTACTTCTGGCGTCTGAACCCAATCACCGATAGAAAAAGGTCTATCTATTAATATAACTACGCCTCCAAATAAGTTGGAGCATGTTTCTTGTGCTGCAAGAGCAAAAACAACTCCTGAAACTCCAAGTCCTGTAATAAATCCTGAAAATCCAAATTCTCTAGCTATTATGCTAATAGAAATAATTACTACTATAATTCTTATTATAATAGATACAAATGGAAAAACAATCTTATATACATTATCAGCATATTTTCTTTTAACCCTGTTATATAATAATGATTTTTTTGTAGTTACATTATAAGTAACCCAGGTAAAAAATATAACCCAAGCTACTTTAAATATCTTTCCACTTATTATAATAACTTCTCTATAGTATATCTTACTAGACATATACATTAGTGCAAAATATGCACCTAGCATATTAATTAGAAATGCTATAGGTTTCTCTAATGCTTTAAACAACTTATCATCTACGGTATTCTCTGTTGATTTTATTATTTTATTACACCATTTAGATACATAAACCAAAAATATCTTTCTAAATATAAATGAAATAACAAAAATAAGCAGTGATACAAATACTATTTCAAAGGGAGAACTTGAAATTATAGCTATTAATTTTTTAACTTCTTCCATACCTATCACCTGGATTTAGTATTTGTCTTTATATCAAATACTAATCCTAAATTTTTATTATTGTTTTTTCTAACTTTAGTAGTAAAATGTACTTATATTTGTATTTTTTGGGGAGGTAAAATATATGTCTGTTAAACTAACTAGAGCTGAAGCTTGGGATTTACTACGTGAATACAATAAGAGTGAATCTCTTCTTAATCATGCCTTAACTGTTGAAGGAGTAATGCGATATTTTGCAAGACTGTTAAATCAAAAGGATATAGATAAATGGGCAATCATCGGATTGTTACATGATCTAGATTATGAAATATATCCTAATGAACATTGTATAAAGGTTCAAGAAATATTAAGAGAACATGATATTGATGAAGAATATATTCATGCTATAGCAAGTCATGGTTATGGAATTTGTTGCGATATTGAACCAATTCATATAATGGAAAAGGTATTATATACTATAGATGAACTTACTGGACTAATTACTGCAGCTGCAATAATGCGCCCTTCTAAAAGTGTTTTGGATTTGGAATTAAAATCTGTGAAGAAAAAATATAAATCTAAAGGCTTTGCTGCTGGAGTTGATAGAACTATTATTGAAAATGGTGCTAAAATGTTAGGTATGGACTTAGATTACATAATTGAACATACTATTCTCGCTATGAGAGAAATAGCTGACAGCATCGGATTAGGTGGCATTGAAGATATTTAAAAGAAGCCAGTCCATATTAAAATATTGACTGGCTTCTTTTTACTTTATCTTTATTACTCCGCCTTCCATTCCTGAAGTGGCTAGGGTTGTATACATTCCTAAAACCCCTTTTGTATATTTAGGCTGTTTAGGAATCCATTCTTTTTTTCTACTATCTAATATATCTTTAATTTCTAATAGTGATTTTTCTTGTCCACCTATTCCTACAATATTAATACTTCTATTCTCTATATCTATATGAATTATATCTTCATCTTTAATAAAAGCTATTGGTCCTCCATTTGCAGCTTCTGGAGATACATGCCCTATAGCCGGTCCCCTAGTTGCACCTGAAAATCTTCCATCTGTAATTAATGCTACTGTAGAATTTAATTTTTCATCTGATGCTATAGCTTCTGTTGTATAGAACATTTCTGGCATTCCAGATCCTCTTGGCCCCTCATATCTTATTATTATTGCATCTCCAGGTTTAATACTTCCATTTATAACTGATTCAAATGCTTCTTCTTCTGAGTCGAATGCTTTAGCACGTAATTTTATGTTCCTCATCCCAATTGGAAGACTTGAATGTTTTATTACACATCCATCTGGTGCTATATTTCCTTTCAATACTGAAATAGCTCCACTTTTATTAATTGGATTATCTACATCATATATAATATCTTTAGTATTGATGTTTGATGAATTTATATACCCTTTATATTCTTCTATTTCACTAAACGATTCAAGATTTTCTCTTAAAGTTTTTCCTGTAACCGTAAGAACATCCAAATGAAGATATCTTTTTATCTTATTCATAATCGCTGGAATTCCTCCTGCATTATAAATATAACTAGCTGGCCAATAACCACTAGGTCTTACATTTAATATAAATGGAATTTTTCTATGAATTCTATCAAAATCCTCTGGAGTAATTTCAATTCCTAATTCCTTTGCAATTGCTGGTATGTGCAACAATGCATTGGTTGACCCTCCGATTGCAGCATGTACCATTATTGCATTTTCAATTGATTTTTTATTTACTATATCTGATACCTTTATTCCTTTATTAATGAGATTTATAAGAGCCTTTGATGATTTTTGTGCATAAGTTTTCATTATTCCTGACGTAGCTGGTAAAAGTGCAGCTCCTGGAAGTGACACTCCTAACGCCTCACTAATCACTTGCATAGTAGCTGCAGTTCCCATAAAAGAGCATGCACCACAACTTGGGCAAGCATTTTCTTTATAAAACTCATACTTTTCTTTAGTTATTTCTCCTCTTTTATGCATTGCACTATATGTTCCAATTTGATTTAAAGTTAAGAGATCTGGCCCAGCATTCATAATGCCACCTGGAATAACTATAGACGGTATATTTACTCTACACATAGCTACTAAATTTCCTGGCATCCCTTTATCACAACTTGCTATAAATACTCCACCATCAAACCCTGTAGCATTCACATGTATTTCTATTATATCTGCAATTATTTCTCTAGATACTAGAGAATAATTCATTCCATCATGTCCTTGGGCTTGCCCATCACAGATATCTGTAGCATAATAATCTGCTGCCTTTGCATCAAATTTACCTAGTTCACTTATAACTTCCTTTACTATTACATCTAAATGAGCGCTTCCTGGATGACTCTTTCCATAAGTACTCTCTACTATTATTTGTTTACTTTCTAGATCTTTTGTATTCCATCCCATTCCTCTTTTTAACGAATCCATCTCAGGAGCAATTGTTCTTATTTTTTGAGAATATAGCATACTTCTCACCTTACCCATTTCATATTTTTATATTTTCTTAATCTATGCTTGAAAATATATTTTTTATTCTCTTTAACTAATTTTATCATATCATCTAATAATTGTTTAAAAAGAATAAAAAAAAGACCTAGATAATCTAGATCTTTCTTGGTGGCTCGAGCAGGAATCGAACCAGCGACACGAGGATTTTCAGTCCTCTGCTCTACCGACTGAGCTATCGA